>NZ_JBLZPH010000179.1:0-6556 GCF_049199205.1 Shinella sp. M31
GCGCCGAAACTTGCGGCCGTCGCCGTACCCGAGCCGTTGGACGAGCCCGACCCGAAGGCGGCGGTCAGCCAATCCGGATTATAGGGCGATTCCGCACGGCCGTAGACGCCGCGTTGCATGCCGCCATTGGCCATCGGCGGCATGTTGGTGAGACCGATCAGCACCGCACCGGCCGCCCGCAGCCTGGAGATCGCAAAGGCATCTTCCGTGGCAATCAGGTCGGCGAAGGCCGGCGAGCCGGAAGCGACGCTTAGCCCCTTCACCTTGTAGCTGTCCTTGGCGGTATAGGGGACGCCATCGAGCGGGCCGAGGCTTTCGCCGCGCGCCCGTCGGAGATCGGAAGCGCGGGCCTCAGCGAACATACCGGGATTGAGCACCGGCACCGCATTGAGCGTGATACCGTGCCGGTCGTAGAAGGCGATGCGGTTCAGATAGGCCGCGACCAGGCTGACGCTCGTCGTCTCTCCCGTCTCCAGTGCTTCACGCAGTTCGCCAATCGACGCCTCGACAACCTTCATGATGATCTTCCTCCAAGGGGCATGCTTGCGGATAATGAATGCCCGCCGCCGGCGGGCATCGCCTCTTTACGCGAGGCTCACCGTTCGCGATGCCATCGCACGGTTCTAGCTTCCGGTCTTTTCAGCGGCAATGTCCCATCTGGGACAGCGCCGCTCCCGACGGGGACGACTAGCGAACGCCCCTCGGCTCGATCGCGGCGAGAGAGTGCGCAGTGATGGCCGCCTGGACGCGGACGGTTCGTTAGAGGTGAAAAATTGTGCTTATGCATAATTTTCGGGCTTCAATCCTCCTGGCACGAAAGCAACTGCGGTTTCGGAAGAGGCACTTTGCCGTTTTTCTGCCTCCGAGAGGAATGGCATGGCCTTTGCATCGTGGTGGGAAAGCCACCGGGACCTGCAAGCCATGCGCGATTTCGACCGTCTTCTCTTCTCCGATCGCCCGGTTCGATAGGCCAATCCGTTGATCGTCTTTCCCGCGCCGAGACTTGCCGATCCTTCCGCCACGCCATTGCGGCTGCAGCGGGCCGAAGGCAATGCACGGCTCGCCCTTCATCGCCGCCATGGCGAAACACGGCTGAAAACCCTCTATCAGGAAGGCTGCGTCAAGATCCGCCTGCCGCGGCCCTTGCCGGGCCTTCCGCCGGAAGCGATCCTGATCAACACGGCGGGCGGTCTGGCCGGCGGCGACCGTATCGCCACCGAAATCGACATCGCCGGAACGACGGCTGCGACGATCACCACGCAGGCCTGTGAGCGCGTCTATCGGTCGACGGGCGAGGCCGCGACGGTGACGAACCGGCTGACGGTGGGGGCCGGAGCGCGCCTTGCCTGGCTGCCGCAGGAGACCATCCTGTTCGATGGCGGCCGTCTCTCCCGCCGGCTGGAAGTCGACCTGGAAGGCGATGCCGAGCTGGTGGCGATGGAGGCGGTGCTGTTCGGCCGCACCGCCATGGGTGAAATCCTCTCGCACGGCGCGCTGCAGGATCGCTGGCGCGTCCGCCGTGACGGCCGGCTGCTGTTTGCCGAGGATTTCCGCATTTCCGGCGAGATCGCCGCCCAGCTTTCCCGCTCCGCCCTGCTCGCCGGCGGCAGTTCCATGGCGACGGTCCTCTACGCCGCCCAAGAGCCTGAGCGGCTGCTGAACGCCGTTCGGGGCGTCATCGGCGATGCCGGCGGAGCGAGCGCTTGGAACGGCAAGCTGCTGATCCGCCTCGCTGCCGCATCAGGCCTTGCGCTGCGCCAACGTCTCGAACCGCTTCTCTCCCTTCTGCTCGGCGGCCGTCCGCTGCCGAAAGTCTGGCAATTATAGGAACAGGCCCATGAACCTCACCCCCCGCGAAAAGGACAAGCTGCTGATCGCCATGGCCGCCATCGTGGCGCGCAAGCGGCTGGAGCGCGGCGTCAAGCTCAACCATCCCGAGGCGATCGCGCTGATCACCGATTTCGTGGTCGAGGGCGCGCGCGACGGCCGCTCCGTTGCCGACCTGATGGAGGCCGGCGCACATGTCGTCAACCGCGACCAAGTGATGGAGGGCATCGCCGAGATGATCCACGACGTTCAGGTGGAAGCGACCTTCCCCGACGGTACCAAGCTGGTGACCGTGCACCAGCCGATCCGCTGATTTTAAAAAAGGACACGCGAATGAAAAGACTGTTTCTCGCCACCCTGCTCATGGTCGGTGCGGCCGCAAGCCCCGCTTTCGCCCATCTCGATCCGCTCGCACACGGCTCGCTCGGCGCCGGCTTCTCTCATCCGCTGACCGGTGTCGATCATCTACTCGCCATGGTCGCCGTCGGCCTCTGGGCCTCGCTGATCGGCGGGCGGGCGCTGTGGGCGGTGCCCGCGGCCTTCGTCGCGGCCATGAGCCTCGGTTTCCTGGCCGCGCTCGGTGGTTTCCATCTGCCCTTCGTCGAGCCGGTGATTGCGGCATCCGTCGTGGTCATCGGGTTGTTGGCGCTGGTCGCACTTCAGGTTCCGACGGCGATCGGCATGGCCGTGGTCGGCTTCTTCGCGCTGTTTCACGGCTATGCGCATGGCCTCGAGCTTGGCGGTGCGAGCGGCCTTGCTTTCATGGGCGGCTTCGTTGCGGCGACCGCGCTGCTGCACGGTGCGGGCGTGGCGCTCGGTCTCGGCATCGGCGGGCGTGCCGGCAGAATCGTCGCGCGGCTTGCCGGCGGCCTGACGGCGCTTGGCGGCCTCTGGCTGGTCGCGGGGGCATGACCATGATCCCGGGCGAAATCCTCACCGCCGAGGGCGACATCGTGCTGAATGCCGGCATCGATACCGTGACGCTGACGGTTGCCAATACCGGCGATCGTCCGGTCCAGGTCGGCTCGCACTATCATTTCTTCGAGACCAATCCGGCGCTCGCCTTCGACCGGGCGCTGGCGCGCGGCATGCGCCTCGACATTGCCGCCGGCACGGCCGTGCGCTTCGAACCGGGGCAGGAGCGGCTTGTCCGGCTCGTGCCGATTGGCGGCAAACGCGAAATCTACGGCTTCCGCCAGCAAGTGATGGGGAAACTCTGATGTCCGCAAATCTCTCTCGCGCCGCCTATGCGCAAATGTACGGCCCGACGGTCGGCGACCGCGTGCGGCTTGCCGATACGGACCTCTTCATCGAGGTGGAGAAGGATTTTACCATCTATGGCGAGGAGGTGAAATTCGGCGGCGGCAAGGTGATCCGCGACGGCATGGGCCAGAGCCAGGTGACGCGCGCCGAAGGCGCCGTCGATACCGTCATCACCAATGCGCTGATCGTCGATCACTGGGGCATCGTCAAGGCCGATATCGGCCTGAAGGGCGGGCTGATCGTCAAGATAGGCAAGGCCGGCAACCCCGATACCCAGTCCGGCGTCGATATCGTCGTCGGTCCCGGCACGGAGGTCATCGCCGGCGAGGGGCGCATCCTGACGGCCGGCGGGGTCGACGCGCATATCCATTTCATCTGCCCGCAGCAGATCGAGGAGGCGCTGATGTCGGGCGTCACCACCATGCTCGGCGGCGGCACCGGCCCCGCGCATGGCACGCTTGCCACCACCTGCACGCCGGGGCCGTGGCATCTGGCGCGGATGATCCAGTCCTTCGACGCCTTCCCGATCAATCTCGGCCTCTCCGGCAAGGGCAACACTTCGAAGCCGGCAGCGCTGGTCGAGATGATCGAGGGCGGCGCCTGTGCGCTGAAGCTGCACGAGGATTGGGGAACGACGCCGGCCGCCATCGACAATTGCCTTGCTGTCGCCGACGACTACGACGTGCAGGTGATGATCCACACGGATACGCTGAACGAAAGCGGCTTCGTGGAGGACACCATCGCCGCCTTCAAGGGCCGCACCATCCATGCCTTTCACACGGAAGGGGCGGGCGGTGGTCATGCGCCCGACATCATCCGCGTCTGCGGCCTTTCCAACGTCATCCCGTCCTCGACCAACCCAACGCGACCCTACACGAAGAACACCATCGCCGAGCATCTCGATATGCTGATGGTCTGCCACCATCTGTCGCCGTCAATCCCCGAGGATATCGCCTTCGCCGAAAGCCGCATCCGCAAGGAGACCATCGCGGCGGAGGACATTCTCCACGATATCGGCGCTTTCTCGATCATCTCTTCCGACAGTCAGGCCATGGGCCGCGTCGGCGAGGTGCTGATCCGCACCTGGCAGACGGCGCACAAGATGAAGGTGCAGCGCGGCCGGCTGCCCGGCGAGACGGGCGACAACGATAACCTGCGCGTGCGCCGCTACATCGCCAAATACACGATCAACCCGGCCATCGCGCAGGGCCTCTCGAAACATGTCGGTTCCGTCGAGGCCGGCAAGCGCGCCGACCTCGTCCTGTGGAACCCGGCCTTCTTCGGCATCAAGCCGGATATGGTTCTGGTCGGCGGCACCATCGCTGCCGCGCCGATGGGCGATCCGAACGCCTCCATCCCGACGCCGCAGCCGGTGCACTACCGGCCGATGTTCGGCAGCTATGGGCGGGTCCCGGCACTTTCCTCCGTCACCTTCGTCAGCCAGGCGGCCTTGGCCGGCGGGCTGAAGGCGCGTCTCGGCGTGACGAAGGACATGGTAGCGGTCGAGAACACCCGCGGCGGTCTTTCCAAGGCATCGATGGTGCTCAACGATGCGACCCCCCATGTCGAGGTCGATCCGGAAACCTATGAAGTGCGCGCCGACGGGGAACTTTTGACCTGCGAGCCTGCTACCGTGCTGCCCATGGCGCAGCGCTACTTCCTGTTCTGAGAGAGATCGTCTTGCCTTATCGCTCCACCGAAATCCTGCCATCCGGCGCCGGCGGCGATCGTCTGCCGATCGACGTGGTCGTGCTGGCGCACGACCAGCGCCACTTGCGCCGCAAGCTTCTGCATATGCAGCATGACGACGTCGTGATGCTCGACCTGAAAGCGCCGGTTCTGCTTTCCCATGGCGACCTTCTCCTGACGGAGACAGGTGAGACTATCGAGGTGATCGCGGCGGAAGAGCTGCTGTACGAGGTGACGCCGCGGGACAGCCTTCATCTCGTCGAACTCGCCTGGCATCTCGGCAATCGCCATCTGTCGGCGCAGATCGAGGAGGCGCGCATCCTCATCCTGCGCGACCACGTCATCCGCGACATGCTGACGGGGCTTGGTGCTGCCGTGCGCGAGATATCCGAACCCTTCCATCCGCTGCGCGGCGCCTATCACGGCCACGCACATCACCATCACGGCCATGGCTGAAACACGCGATCTCATCCGACTGATGACCTGGCTGTCGCCCGCCTTTCCGGTCGGCGCCTTTTCCTATTCCGGCGGTCTGGAACAGGTCGTGACGGATGGCGACGTGCGGGATGCCGGCACCTTGCTGGATTGGCTAGATAGCCTGCTCATGCAGGGCAACCTCTGGAATGACGTAGTGCTGTTTGCCGAGGCGCATCGCGCTGTCGGCGATGCGGATCGGCTGGGGGAGGTCGCGGCGCTGGCGGAGGCGCTGTCGGGCTCGTCGGAGCGGCATCGCGAGACCATGTTGCAGGGCGAGGCGTTCCTTGCGGCGGCGGCCGGCTGGCCGCATGCGGTTCTCGACCAGCTCGGCGGCACGGCGGCCTATCCCGTGGCCGTCGGCGCCGTTGCGGGCGCCCACGGTATTACGGCGGAGGCGGGGCTTGCCGCCTATCTGCATGCCGTCACCTCCAATTTCATCTCGGTCGCCATCCGCTGCGGCGTCATCGGCCAGAAGCACGGTGTGACGTTACTCGCCGGGCTGGAGGCGCGGATCGTAACGCTCGCAAACATGGCCGCACGCTCCACGCTCGACGATCTCGGCGCGGCGACCATGCGGGCGGAAATCGCGAGCCTCAGGCACGAAACCCTGCCGACAAGGCTCTTCCGCTCGTGAGCGGATATTCAATGGAGGTTCCCATGATATCGAAGAACGGCCCCCTGCGCGTCGGCATCGGCGGCCCCGTTGGCTCCGGCAAGACGGCGCTGACCGAAAAGCTCTGCAAGGCGATGCGCGAACACTATTCCGTCGCCGTGGTGACCAATGACATCTACACCAAGGAGGATGCGGAGGCGCTGATGCGCATGCAGGCGCTGCCGTCGGACCGCATCGTCGGCGTGGAAACCGGCGGCTGCCCGCACACCGCGATCCGCGAGGACGCCTCGATCAACCTCCAGGCCATCGCCGATCTCTCCCGGCGGTTCCCCGATCTGGATGTGGTCTTCATCGAATCCGGCGGCGACAATCTGGCGGCGACCTTCTCGCCCGATCTGGCGGACCTGACGATCTACGTCATCTCCGTCTGCCAGGGCGAGGAAATCCCGCGCAAGGGCGGACCGGGTATCACCCGTTCCGACCTGCTGGTCATCAACAAGAAGGATCTCGCCCCCTATGTCGGCGCGGATCTCGATGTGATGGAACGCGATGCGACACGCATGCGCGCCGAGCGTCCCTTCGTTTTCTCCGATATGAAACGCGGCGACGGCCTGGCGCCGATCGTCGATTTTCTGCGTTTGCACGGCGGTTTGTGAGCGATCGGCGCGCTTGCGCCAACCCTTCCGG
>NZ_JBLZPH010000179.1:6615-9319 GCF_049199205.1 Shinella sp. M31
CCGCCAGGGTGACCGGTTCTAGAACTTGAGGCTCAGATTCGCTGCGATCGTGTGGCTGACGGCGTCGCTGCTCACGCTGGCGCGGTAGCTCAGCTTGCCTTCCAGCGCCGAGGCCGAGCGGGCGAACAGCAGGTCCGTCTCGAGGGCGACCCGGTTCTTATCCGGATCGATCTTGCTGACGATCGGGGAACCCATAAGCTCGACAGTACGCTTGAAGTCGCCGAAGCTCCTGCCGTAGGCGATGTTCAGCGACGGCGTCACGTCGAGGCCGCTCAACGCGACGGGTGCCGTGCTCACCTTCATGCCGACGCCGACTTCGCCTGTTGTCTCAGTGGCGCTGGCCGCGTTCAGCACGAGAACGCTGGTCCCGGTTTCATTCACGCCGCCCAGATGCTGGCGCACCATCCGGCTGAAGACATAGGGCGAAAGCTTCAGATCATCGAACGCAAAGTGGCTGCCGATGCGCGTGGTTGCCCACAAAGCCCGGTCGCTCTGATCGCCGGCGATGTCGAGACCCGCGAGGCCGAGGATCGTGTCGTCCATGCCCGGTGCCCGCACACGGCGCGTCTTGCCGGAGAAAAAGCTGGCACCGAGTGTGGCATTGGCAAAGAACGTATCGTCGTCGAAACCGATATAGGGCGCCGCATGATAGCTCGTGTCTTCGGCGCGGTTGCCATTATCGGCGGTGAACCGGTTCTGGCTGAAGCCGACGGCAGCACCCAGCGTCCAGCGGTCGTCGATCGCATAGTCGATACCGCCGATCAGGCCGCCGGTGGTGTAATCGCCGGAGAGGTCGGCACTTCCGAGTGAGAGACTTGCCCGGCTGGCAAACGGGGTAAGCCAGATGCCGTAGCCATCCGTCTCGGCATGCGCCGGATGGCTTTCGATCACATCGGCGATCCGGTTTACGGTCATTGCATGAGACCAGGCCGCCTGCGCATAGATCGCGCCGGCTTCGGCCTCATTTGTCGTCACCAGATTGCCGACATTGAGCAGACCCCAGCCGTAGACGTCGTCCAAACCGGCGTCACCGATGTCGGTGGCCGTCTGGAACACCAGCTGCGCGAGCTCCTGCTCGCTGGCATTGGGGTAAAGCTGCTTGGCGATGGCAAGCGCGCCCGTCACGTGCGGCGCCGCCATGGAGGTTCCCTGCTCGCCGAGATATTTCCCGTCGAGCCAGGTCGAGTTGATCAGGCCCTTTTCGCCGTAGGTGTCGTCGCCACCCGGCGCGGAAATGCAGAAATATTTCGACCCGCCGCCGCAGCCCTGTGAATACCAGGCGAGTTCCCCTTCGGGGCCGACAGCGGCAACGGTCATCCAGCCGCGCTGCAATTCGGGGAAGAACATCGGCAGTGCGCCCGGAACACTGGGGACCTTCCAGCTGTCATTGCCCGCGGCGACGACCATGACGCCACCCGCATTGACCACCTCGCGGTAGACGTTCAATTCCCGCGCAGCGAACGACTCGATGTCTTCGGGGCTGTAGTCTGTGAACGGACCGGGATAGCCATAGGATGCGTTGAAAATGCGCACACCCTGCTTGAGGGCGTAGCGATACGCGGTTTCCGCTGCGACCTGCTGCTCTTCGAGAGTGGCGCCGTCCAGCAGCACTCTCAGGGCGACGATCTCGGAGCCCGAGGCAACGCCCATCATGCCATTGCCGTCCCGGTTGGCGGCGATGATGCCCGCCACATGGGTTCCATGGCCGTTGCCATCGTCGAGGCCGCCGCCGAAACCATCGATGCCGATACCGCGAAAGCGCCCGACCAGCTCAGGATGCAGCTTGTCACCGATCTGCAGGCCCGTATCGGCCACGCCGACCCGAACGCCCTTGCCGTCGAGGCCTTTTTTGAGCGCCTTGTCGACGCCGATCATGCGAAGGCCCCATTGGCTGTCGAACTCGGCCTGGAAATCCTGCGCACTGGCGGCAGAGGACATGAGCAATGCGATGGCGCAGCACGCCCGCAGGCGATAAGAAATTGATTTCATAATGTTTCCCCAGATGTTTGAACACTCATAGCGAGAGGGGGAAGGTGGGATCAACCGAAGAAACGGGCGATATCGGGGTGCACCCAAAATTGAGTCACCCGCGGGGCGCGATGACATCCCGATGTGAGGTGGCGCTGGTAGTAAGAGGGAAGCGCGTGCCATAACAGCCGCGATGAAACGCGATCTTCAGGTTCGAAAAGTGATTTCAGTGCGATGAAATGGCATGGCGATTCGACATTTTTCGCGGTCTTGCGCGACGCGGCGGAACAGTTGCTTGCCATGCACAACACCGCACCGCGTGTGGTCCGCTATGTCGCCAGCATGCAGAAATGGCTGATCACACAGGCAATCGTCGCCCTGCATTTCGAGCGGAAGCACGATGAGGCACGATCGCCGCTCACCGCCGGATCGCTGATCGATTTCTTCGCCGAACACCAGCCCTTCAGCAAGAACACACTCACGGCGCATCTTGCGGAACTGCGCACCTATGGACTGCTCGTGCCGCTGGAGAGCCGGGACAAGCGCGTCAGGCCGCTGCAACTCAGCCCCTACGGCGAGGCGCTGGTCGGCCAGTGGCTGGAAAGCCATCTTTCGGCCCTCGACCGGATGGACGGCGGCAACCGCGCGCCGACGCTCGCTGGAAATCCGCACCTGCTGGCCCGCATTCATCCGCTGGCCATTCGCGCTCTGGTCTTCGATCCGGCCTGGGCGGCGC
>NZ_JBLZPH010000018.1:0-1752 GCF_049199205.1 Shinella sp. M31
GACGGGAGCAAAGCCGGCCTTGATGTCGTCTTCCGACACGCCTTCCTGGGACAGGAAGGTCAGGCGCATGAAGAACAGGCCCGTCTCGAGATCGTCGAACTGCGACGAATCCGAGATGTAGCACCCCTTTTCGGCGAGGTAGCCGGTGATCGCGGCGACGATGCCGCGGGTCGATTGGCAGGATACGGTCAGGACGTGGCTTTTCATCGGTTCGTTTCTCGCGTTCGGCCGATGCGGGGGCAAGCACCGGCGATCCCCTTGTGTGCCGCCGAATTTACGGCTCGGCGCATATTTCAGGCCGCTTGCGCCAGCGCAAGCCCCTGCAATGACGAGAAGCTACGCCGCCTCTTGCAAGGAATCCCTCCGGTTCGCGACATCCAATGCGTCGAAAATGCCACCGGGGCGCTTCGAAAGGCCCGCGCGGCGGCAAAGACCGCCGGCACGTGACCTGACGTGACGTAACATGGCGCGCGATTCTTGCAGGAATGCAAGCTGCCCTACTCAAACGGAAAAATCGCGCTGGACACTATTATGGACACGTGTTCTATAAACTGGACATATCAGACGGAGCCAATCATGCATCTTTCCATGTGGACCTACCCCTGGGACGTTCAGGACCAGGGGCTTGAGGCGCTTGCCGCCGACCTGAAGGGCCGCGCCGGCCTCAACACGGTGAGCCTTGCCACATCCTACCATGCCGGCCGCTTCCTCCAGCCGCGCAGCCCGCAGCAGAAAGCCTATTTTCCCGAGGACGGCACCGTCTATTTTCGGCCGGACGAAACCCTCTGGCAGGGCAAGGCGATCCAGCCACTGATGGCGCAGAACACGGTCGAGCGCGGCGACATGCTGGACGCCCTGACCAAGGCCCGCGCTAAAACCGGCCTTGCCGTCTCCTGCTGGACGGTCTGCCTGCACAACAGCCGGCTTGGCCTGCTGCATCCCGATCACGTGACGCGCAACGCCTTCGGCAATGCCAACACCTACAATCTCTGCCCATCGAGCCCGGCGGCGCGCGATTATGTCGTGACGCTGGTGCGCGACATCACCACCAACTACAAGCCCGACATGCTGGAGCTGGAAAGCCCGAATTTCATGGGCTTCGCGCATGAACACCACCATGAGAAGGACGGCGTCGGCCTGAACGCCGAGGACGATTTCCTGCTCTCGCTCTGCTTCTGCGACCATTGCACCGCGCGGGCGAAACAGGCCGGCGTGCCGATTGAAGGCGCGCAAAAGATCGTCATGCGCTTCGTTGCTGAGCTTTGCGAACGCGCCGTGCCGGAAAAGCAGTTCCCCGATTTCCCCGAAGCCGGCATCGACGCCTTCCGCGCCCACCCGGACCTGTACGCCTTACTGGCCTGGCGCTTCGAGCCGGTGACGAGCCTGATCGAGGAGATCAAGGCCGCGGCCGATCCCGCAACCCGCATCGTGCTGATCGACCTGAAGGACGCCTGGCTCGGCGGCGTCGACCTCATCGAGGTCGGCAAACGCTGCGACGGTGCCATCCTCTGCTGCTATAACATGACGCCGGAAGCGATCGGCGACGTCATCCGCGCCGGCCGGGCGATGCTCGGCAAGGACAAGTTCGTCGGGCTCGGCCTGCGCGTCTTCTATCCCGAGGTCGATGGCCCCGAAATCCTCACCGCGCGCACGAAAGCCGCCGTCGATGCGGGCGCCGACGGCGTCAATTTCTACAATTACGGGCTCATTCCGGCAAAACGCCTCGACTGGGTGGGCGAGGCTGTCGGCGCG
>NZ_JBLZPH010000180.1:0-645 GCF_049199205.1 Shinella sp. M31
GCGCGGCCGCGTGGCTCGGCGGCGCGATCCTCGCTTCGGCCGCGCTCGCCTGTGTGCCCGGTCCGGTCACCTGGCCGCTGCCGACGGGGCTCGGCGGCGTCTTCGGCGACATGATCCTGCGCTTTCCGGCGCTCTTCACCGGCGCCTATCCGACGGGCATGCTGGCGAGCATCCTCGGCGGCATCATCGCCCTTCCCGCCGCCTGGCTGATGGTTTTCAGCGCCGGCCTCGTCGGCACCGTGACGATCGACGACGAGGAGGATTTTGCGCCGGTTCCCGTCCAGAGCCGCGCCCGCACGGTGGCCGAGGAAGAGGACGACGAGGAGCGGGAAGGCCCGCTCACCGTGTTTGCCGGCGCGATGACGCATGCCTGGTACACTGGGCAGGCGCGTGTCCGCCGCATCTTCGGCCTGACCGGCCAGCGCCGCAAGGCGCGCGGCATCGAGCAGCCCTACGATTTCAACGAGGACGAGTTCGGCACGCTGAACGAGCCGGTGCGCGCCCGCGCCGCGACCCGCTCCGGCGAACGCGTCGAACCTTCGATGGAAGGCCGCCGCGCCGTCGAGGCCCCGTCGATCGCGCTCGACGACGAGGGCGACGATCTGCCTTTCGACACGGGCGAGCGTCTGGCGCATCCGAGCGGCA
>NZ_JBLZPH010000181.1:0-4169 GCF_049199205.1 Shinella sp. M31
GGCGATTTTCGCGCCGATGCGGCGGGCGCCGTCCGCATCGAGATTGCCGAGGCCATAGGCGTGGCTAATCGCCACTTTGCCCTGCAACCCGAGCGCCACCGTACGGGCGCAGATTTCCTCGACGGTGAAGACGCCGAGCGAACCGAAATCGTGCAGGTGGATATCGACGCCGACGCCGCGCTTCTCGGCCACGCCGAAAACGACGTCGAGATGGCCTCGCAGGTCGCGGTCGAAGCTTGCCGGGTCGAGGCCGCCGACGAGATCGGCGCCCGTCGCGATCGCGTCATCCAGCAGTTCGGCCGTGCCGGGGCTCTTGAGGATACCGCTCTGCGGGAAGGCAACGAGCTGGATATCGATGATATTGCGGTACTCCTCGCGGATCGCCAGGATCGTCTCCAGCGATTTCAGGCCAACAGAAGCGTCGACCATAACGTGGCTGCGCATATGGAGGGAACCGTGTCCGACGCAGAGCTCCAGCTGCTTGCGGGCGCGCTCCGCCATCGGCGCTGCCTGCGCCATGTTTTCAGCCTGGTAGGCCACGCGCTCGTGTACGTCGAAACCGTTGGTGCAGGGTTTATGCGGGATCCATTTGTCGCCATAAAAGCTGGTATCGAGATGGATGTGCCCCTCGACGAAGGCCGGCACGAGAAGCGCCCCCGCAATGTCCACGCTCTTCGCCGCATCGGCCGCTGAACCGGCCGGCGCAATCGAGACGATACGGCCGGCGGCAACGCCGATGTCGTTCAGCGTGCCGTCCGCCAGCTTTGCATTGGTGAACAGGGTTTCGATGTCGGCCATGCTTCGCGCTCCATTTGCACAGGGATCGGCCCACCCTTACCGGGCAGGCTGAAATTGTATGCAATAACGCGCGAAAATCGTATCCGGTCAATAGGCCGCGGCGACGGCGGCATTCCCCAACACCACGATGGGCGTGCCGCTCTGGACGCGGTTGAACAGATCGACCACGTCCTGGTTGATCATGCGCACGCAGCCCGACGAGACGGACTTGCCGATGGTCCACCATTCGGGCGAGCCGTGGATGCGGTAGAGGGTGTCTTCCTTGTCCTTGAAGATATACATGGCGCGCGCGCCGAGCGGGTTCTTCAGGCCCGGCTCCATGCCGCCGTTGCGGGAGCTGTAGGGTTCCAGTTCCGGCTGGCGGGCGATCATCTCGTCAGGCGGCGTCCAGCGCGGCCAAGCGCGCTTGTACTGGATGACGCCGCGGCCGGCCCATTCGAAGCCCGCGCGGCCAAGGCCGACGCCGTAGCGCATCGCCTGCCCGTCCTCATAGGTCAGGTAGAGGAAATGGCTCGCCGTATCGACGACGATGACTCCGGCGCGCTCGCCCGTCGGGTTCGGCACCATCTGGCGATAGAATCGCGGATCGATCTTCTGGTAGGGAATGGCGGGCAGCGGATACGGCTCGTCATCCTTCGGGCCGTACATGGCGGCGTAGATGCTGTTGTCGACGACCGGTTCGGGCCTTATCGCGATCCTCTCGCGCACCGGCGTCGTGCATCCGGCCAGAACCGTGGTTGCCAATCCTGCGCTAGCGAGCAGGAAGGAGCGGCGGGTTACGCTTTCACCAGTCAAGGAATGCCCTCACACCTCAATCGTCATAGGGATCGGCGAGCGCGGCATCGGGCCGGCTGACCGGATATTTCGTACGCGAAATGCGGGCGGCCATGCCCTTGGCACCCTGCTGCTTCAGGAGCGAGCGGAAGCTTGGATGCATGCCGCCGTCCACATAGGCGAAGCTCGAAACCGGTGTGACGCTCGCAAAAGCCGCATCCAGCTTCTTTTGTTCCGCACCGATCTTCGCAATCACATCATTTTGAGCGCCATCGACCGTGGCGGGGCACTGGGCGAGCGGATCGCTCGGCTCGCCACCCACGAATTCCCGGTTGAAGACATAGCGGCCGCCGCAGACGGAGACCTTCGGCTGCTTGCGCGTGAAGGCGAAAGCATCATAGCCTTCCTTCAGCGTGCGCCAGAACGGCATGTTGGGATCGCCCTTGTGCTTGGCCATGTTTTCCGTGGTCATGCGGAAGGGATAGGCCTGGACCTGGAAACGCTCCTGGCCGCCATCCAGCGCCTTCTGCACGATGGCGTAGATTTCGCCCACACCCTGGTCGGTCATGGCATAGCAGCCCGAAGACGAGCAGGCGCCATGCACCATCAGCGCCTCGCCGGAATAGCCCAGCGCCGATTCCAGCCGGTTCGGGTAACCGAGGTTGAACGAGACGTAGTATTGTGAGTTTGGGTTCAGCATGCCGGCGGAGACATGGTAAAAGCCTTCCGGCGCCTGACGGTCGCCGCTCTTCGTCTTCGGCCCAAGCTTTCCGGACCAGCGGCACATCGGATAGGTCTTGAACAGCGCATATTGGCCGCTCGCATTGACCTTCCAGACCTCGAGCTCGCTCTCCTGCTTGAAGATGCGCACCAGTACCGGGCTTTCCGGCCGCATCTTCTTCTTGGCCATCTCCGCCTTCACCTTGCTGGAAAGCTGCGGCGCTTCGGCAAGCGAGGCGACATCCATCGCCATGCAGCCGGCAAGCAGGCTGCCGGCGACGGTCGCCGCGGCGAGGCGCGCGACAAGCGAGAGACGCGGGCGGGTGGTTTCACGAGAAAGGAGGTGGCGAAGCGCAAACATGGATCGGTTTCGATTGCTGGGGCCGGTGTTGAATATCGGGACGCCGCGTCGGGCGGCGCATTTTACGCCTAGAGTCCAAGCGATTGCTTAGAACTTCGTTAATCTTGTGACCCGGAGGGCCGTTGCCCGGCATCATGCCGCGGGAATGCCGCGAATCCGGCATCGAACTTGGGGAGCATAAACCCTCAAGCTGCTTGAGCTTCAAGACCAGCTTTGCGGCTTTCTTTCGTCGCGGGGTCACGCGGCGAACAAAAAATCGTTAGAATAGTTCTCCTTTTCCGGAATCTGAAGGTGTACGACATGGAACGCGTGACCGGCGGCTGCCTGTGCGGCAATGTCCGCCTTGAGACGTCGGGGCCTCCCTACCGGGTCGGTCTCTGCCATTGCCTCGATTGCCGCAAGCATCACGGTGCGCCGTTTCACGCCTCGGCGATCTTCCCGCGCGATGCGGTGAGCGTGACGGGCGAAACGCGCGACTATGCCGGGCGCTTCTTCTGCCCGCGCTGTGGCTCGCCGGTCTTTGCCTGCAGCGGTGACGAAATCGAGGTCAATCTGGGCGCACTTGACGAAACCGACCGGTTCACGCCGACCTATGAGCTCTGGACGATCCGCCGCGAAGCCTGGCTGCCGCCGTTTCCGCTGGCGCGGCATTATGACCGGGATCGGGAAAACCCCGGCCGCAGCGAGCCTTAACCGGGCGACCGCGCTTGATTTGCCGGTCGTCCCGGCACATCTGTGGGAGAGCGCGTTTCAGGAGGGCAGACCATGCTGACGATCGGCGATCTTTCCAAGGCCACGGGCGTCAAGGTTCCGACCATCCGCTACTACGAGCAGATGGGCCTGCTCTCCCATGCCGAGCGATCCGAGGGCAACCAGCGGCGCTATTCCAGCGGCGAGCGCGATCGCCTCACCTTCATCCGCCACGCCCGCGATCTCGGCCTCACCATCGATGCCATCCGCGAGCTGATCGAACTCAGCCAGCATCCCGAGCGCCCGTGCCACGACGCCGACCGCATCGCCGCAGAACAGCTGAGCACCGTGCGCCGCAAGATCGAGCGCCTGCAGAAGCTGGAGGCCGAGCTGGTGCGCATCACCAGCCATTGCCATTCCGACCAGATCCGCGACTGCTACGTCATCCGCGCGCTGGCGAACCACGATCTCTGCCAGGACGAACATGATTAGGACGCAGCAAGCCGCCTCAGTTTCTGGAGCTGCGCCGCGCGCGGTTCATGCATGTCGAGCATGCCCTGCAACCGACCATCCGCCCGGATGAGGAAGAGCCCGGCGGTGTGCTCCATCGTGTAGCTGTCCGAGGCCGTCGCAACCTTTCTGTAAAAGGCCGAGAACGCCTTCGCCGCCGCCTTGGTCTGGGCGGCATCGCCGCGCAGCGCGATGATGCGCGGATCGAAGGACGTCATGTAAAGCTTCAGAAGCTCCGCCGTGTCGCGCTCTGGATCGATGGAGATGAAGAGCGGCGTGATGCGATCCGCTGCCGGGGCGATCTCCTTGAGCAGGC
>NZ_JBLZPH010000182.1:0-6703 GCF_049199205.1 Shinella sp. M31
GCGGCTGCACCGTGCGGCGTCCGAGGGGTGGAACCCGGATCGCACGGCGCAGTGGAAGACGGTGCCGACCGGCAGTCGTGGCTGCGGCACCGTAGATCTGAGGGCGTGCACGATCCCTTCCCCGGAAGGGCATGCCACTGTTCCCACGCACCCCGCCATCGCAGAGAGACCGGAGTCGCGGGCAAAAACCGCCGAACGGGGTGCCGGAAGGTGTCTTTCCTTAACATTTCAGATGCGGCACCACCGGCGCCCCGTCCGAACCATCTCGGCCAAACCACGGGCGAAATCCGCCGCGTGGCCGCCGCCGCACGCCACGAACGCATTGACTTTCAGCAAAACAGCGTTACTGCAACGTTGCAGATATCAAGACTCCGAGAGATACCATGATCGACCCCAAGACCCTTGCCGACCGTTTTCCCGGCGATTTCGTGTTCGGCGTGGCGACCGCCGCTTTCCAGATCGAAGGGGCATCGAAGCTGGACGGCCGCAAGCCCTCGATCTGGGATGCTTTCTCCAACATGCCGGGCAGGGTCTATGGCCGCCACAACGGCGATGTCGCCTGCGATCACTACAACCGGCTGGAACAGGATCTCGATCTGATCCAGTCGCTCGGCGTGGAAGCCTATCGCTTTTCCATCGCCTGGCCGCGCATCATTCCCGAGGGCACCGGCGCAGTGAATGAGAAGGGCCTCGATTTCTACGACCGGCTGGTGGATGGCCTGAAGGCCCGCAGCATCAAGGCCTTCGCGACGCTCTATCACTGGGACCTGCCGCTCATGCTGGCCGGCGAGGGCGGCTGGACGGCGCGGCAGACGGCCTATGCCTTCCAGCGCTACGCCAAGACGGTCATCGCCCGCATCGGCGACCGGCTGGATGCGGTGGCGACCTTCAACGAACCGTGGTGCTCCGTGTGGCTGAGCCACCTCTACGGTATCCATGCGCCGGGTGAGCGCAACATGGATGCGGCCCTTCACGCGCTGCATTTCACCAATCTGGCGCATGGTCTCGGTGTCTCGGCGATCCGTGCCGAACAGCCGAAGCTTCCCGTCGGCCTCGTGCTGAACGCCCATTCCGTCTATGCCGGCAGCGACAGCGCGGCCGATCAGGATGCCGCAGCGCGCGCCCATGATTTCCACAACGGCGTCTTCTTCGGCCCGGTCTTCAAGGGGGAATATCCGGAACGCTTCCTCTCGGCGCTCGGCCACCGCATGCCGGAAATCGAGCCGGGCGACATGGAGACCATTGCCCAGCCGCTCGATTGGTGGGGCCTCAACTATTACACGCCGATGCGCGTGGCGGACGATCCCGCCGAAGGCGCGGAATTTCCCGCCACCGTGCCGGCCCCGCCGGTGGCCGATGTCAAGACCGATATCGGCTGGGAGGTATTCGCGCCGGCGCTCGGCGATCTTATCCGCAAGCTCAACGCAGATTACACGCTGCCCGATTGCTACATCACGGAAAACGGCGCCTGCTACAATATGGGCGTGGAGAACGGCGTGGTCGACGACCAGCCGCGCCTCGACTATATCGCCGAGCATCTCGGCATCACGGCGGACCTGATCGGCGAGGGCTATCCGATGCGCGGCTATTTCGCCTGGAGCCTGATGGACAATTTCGAATGGGCCGAAGGCTACCGGATGCGCTTCGGCATCGTGCATGTCGATTACGACACGCAGGTGCGCACGGTGAAGAAGAGCGGGCAATGGTACGGCGCGCTTGCCGGTCAATTTCCGAAGGGCAACCACAAGCCGGCGGTTTGATTACGATATCCGAAATTACTGATATTCGCATCGTCAACGTAAAGGATTCATAACGCTTCTGCCGCATCATCTCTCCCGGTTGGAGACCCTGATGCGGCGGCTTGCGCACCACCTTTCCGGAATGCTCGGCGCCCGGCGGCTTACGGTCGTTCTTGCGGTGCTTGGCTCGTTCGCGATCGTCGTCAGCCTTGCCACCGTGCTTGTCATGATGGCACTGGGTTTCATCGCCAACCGGGCAAACGAACTCGACGAGGAACGCACGCGCCAGACCGTGTTCGGCGCGCTCTCCTCCATGCGCAGCTCCATCGTCACCACCGTGCGCGATTACGCGGTCTGGGACGATGCGGCCGAGAACGTCTATGGCACGCCTGACATACCATGGCTCGTCACCAATTTCGGTCTCGCAACCGAAGGCGGGCCGCTGTTCGATACCGTCTTCCTCATCGACGAGAAGGGCGGCACGATGCTCGCCTATCGCAATGGCGTTCCCTTCGATATGGATGCCGAAGCATTCGGCGGGGCGGCATTCGAGGTGATGCGCCGGGAGGTGCTCGAAGCGGGTCTCACGCCGGGCAAGGAGGTTGGCGCTTTCCTGCGCACGGCGAAGGGCCCGGCTGTCGCCGCCATTTCCGCCATTCGGCCGGCCTCGGATGCGGTGAAGGCACCGGAAAGCGGCCTGCGCACGCTCTTCATCCTGCGGCACCTGACGCCCGCCCGCATCTCGAAGATATCGGACAATTTTCTCGTCTCCGGCCTTCTCCTCGCAGACGCCCTGCCGGCAACCGGCGACGCCGTCGCGCTCAACGGGCCTGACGGAAAACCGCTCGGTTATCTCTCCTGGACACCGGAAGCACCGGGGGACAAGAGTTATGACCAGGTGCGTCCGCTCGTGCTCTTGGCGCTGGCCGGCGTGGTCGTCTTCTTCGCGCTGCTGGTGCTGACGGGCGCCATCTTCGCGGTGCGGCTCAAGGCGGATGAGAACAGCGCCCGCCTCCAGGCGCTCACCGACCGGCTGAGCGGGCTGCGCAACCGCACCGGCCTCTATCTCGGCCTCGACGAACTGAACGCGCGGGCCGTTGCCGAAGCGTGCGACGTGCTGATGCTCTATCTCGACCTTGACGGCTTCAAGGACGTCAATGATTTTTACGGCCATGCGGTCGGCGACCGGCTCATTCGCGGCGTTTCCGCCGGCCTGTCCCGTCTCGTGCCTGAAGACGCCATGCTCGCCCGCATCGGCGGTGACGAATTCGCCATCGTGTTCCTCGCCGGCGATGATGGCGCGGAAACGGAACGGCTGACCCGCGCGCTTCTCGATTTCTTCACCGAACCCTTCGTCATCGGCGAGCGCGTCGCCATTGTCGGGGCGAGCATCGGCATTGCCGTCTCGCACCGCGGCGCGGTTGCCGGCGAAGAGTTGCTGCGGCGCGCCGACGTCGCCATGTACCGCGCCAAACATGCCGGCCGCGGCCGCGCCATGCATTATGAAGCGCTGATGGACGACGACCGCGACATGCGGCGCGAAATGGAGGAGGCGCTCAGGGCGGCGGTGGGGCGCGGCGAGATCGATGTCGTCTATCAGCCGATCGTGCACGCCCGCGGACGCGATATCTGCGGCGTTGAGGCGCTGGCACGCTGGACGCGCGACGGCCAGCCCGTGCCGCCGGATGTCTTCATTCCGCTCGCCGAGGCCACGGGCATCATCGATTCCCTTGGTCCGCTGATCCTGAAACGGGCCTGTGCGGCGGCGCGGCAATGGCCGGATCTCGGCGTTTCGATCAACGTCTCGCCGGCGCAGTTCCGCAATCCCTATTTTCCGGATCAGGCGCTGGCGATCATCGCGCAAGCCGGTATCGCGCCGGCGCGCATCACGCTTGAGATCACCGAGGGCTATTTCATTCAGAACCCGGGCCGGGCGAAGCTTGTCATGGATCGGCTGAAGGCGGGCGGCGTGCGCATCGCGCTCGACGATTTCGGCGCGGGCTTCTCGTCGATCGGCTATCTCATCCGCTTCGGCTTCGATCGCATGAAGATCGACCGCTCGCTCACCATGGCCGGGCAGCAATCGATCAAGGGGGGCGCGATGCTGCAGGCGACGGTGGCGCTTGCAGCATCCTTCGACATGCCGGTCACGGCCGAAGGCGTGGAAACGGCCGAGCAGGCCGCCTTTCTGCATCTGTGCGGCTGCGACCAGCTCCAGGGCTATTTCTACGGCCGGCCGATGAGCGAAAAGGCGATCTGCGACCTCATCGCTCTACCGGCCGCTTCCCGGAGCATCGCCGGCTGATCATTTGCCGAGATGGCGTTCGCCGCGCTGCTTGGCCAGGTCCATCTGCTTCTGCCGCTGGCGAAAGCGCATGCGGTCCTCTTCGCTACGCGTGCCGTGGCAATGCGCGCAGGACACGCCCGCCTCGTAGAGCGGGGACGCGATCTCTTCCGCCGTCAGCGGGTGACGGCAGGCGCGGCAAAGCTTGAGGTCGCCCTCCTCCAGGCCGTGCAGCACGGAGACGCGTTCATCGAAGACGAAGCAGGCGCCCTCCCAGAGGCTTTCCTCCGGCGGCACGTCCTCGAGATATTTCAGGATGCCGCCCTTGAGGTGGTAGACCTCCTCGAAGCCTTCCTGCTTCATGAAGGCCGTGGCCTTCTCGCAGCGGATGCCGCCGGTGCAATACATGGCGATCTTCGGCTTGTTGTGCAGGCCGGTATTGTTGCGCACCCAGTCCGGAAACTCGCGGAAGGTCTTGGTGTTCGGATCGACCGCGCCCTTGAAGATGCCGATCGCCGTCTCGTAGTCGTTGCGCGTGTCGATGACGATCGTATCGGGATCGGAGATCAGCGCATTCCAGTCCTGCGGGTCGACATAGGTGCCGACGGAGCGCGTGGGGTCGATATCCTCGACGCCCATCGTGACGATCTCCTTCTTGAGACGCACCTTCATGCGCAGGAAGGGCATGGCGCTGGCGTGGCTTTCCTTGTGCTCCAGGCCGGCGAATTCCGGCTGGCTGTGCAGGAAGGACAGCACGGCGCGGATGCCGGCGGCCGGGCCCGCGATGGTGCCGTTGATGCCCTCATGGGCAAGCAGCAGCGTGCCGCGCACGCCGTTCTCTTCGCAAAGCGCCTGCAAGGGATCGCGCAGGTCCGCAAAGCGCGGAACCGAGACGAAATGGTAGAGCGCGGCAACCAGGAAGCCGTCATTCGCCGACGGCGAAGGAATCTCATGTGCGATGTCTGTCATGGGGTCGCCACATACAGCTTTCGCGCTTTTCAGGCAATGCGGCGCATAAGCACGCCCGTCTCTACGCCAGCTGGTGCAGCCGTGCGCCGTCGCTGTTGCCAAGCGCCATGGACTGGTTGGAATACTGGCTTTCCCCCGTCACCTCGCGGCCGACCCAGTTCGGCAGCTGCGGGTCGTCGTGGATCGAGGAAAGCTCTACCTCGGCGATGACAAGGCCGCGATGGGCGCCGCTGTAGACATCGACCTCCCAGACATAGCCGTCATGCGGCACCTTGTAGCGCACCTTCTCGATGATGGTGCCGATGGCATGACGCAGCATGTCTTCGGCCTCGTCGCGGCTGATCTCGACTTCATATTCGTCGCGAACGAGGGCTGTGTGGCCCACTTTGATGGTGAGGCGGGCACGCCCGTCGCCATAGATGCGAACGCGCAGCGACCGGTCGTCCTGGGCCACGATATAGGCTTGCCTTATGGCGATGCCCTCGTTTGCGAAGGTACGCCATCGCTGGCCCGACACCAGGAACTTCCGCTCGATCTCTTTCGCCATAGGCACGCTTTCGCTGTCTCTGAGATGGGCTTGGGCCAGCGAAGACTACACGATACGTGTGTCATGACAAGTCCATGAATCGGGCGTAAGGCTCGACACAAGGTCGCAGACGCGCTATGTCGAGCAAAATTCAATCGTTTTAAAGGTCCGCGCCATGAGCGAGAAAAACGCCAAGCTCCTTTCCGTCCTGAAGCTGCAGCCGGTGGTGCCGGTGCTTGTCATCGACGACCTCAAGACGGCCGTGCCGCTGGCGCGCGCACTCGTCGCAGGCGGCCTCAAGGCGATCGAAATCACGCTGCGCACGCCGGCTGCTCTGGAAGCGATCCGCGCGGTCGCCAACGAGGTCGAGGGCGCCGTCGCCGGTGCCGGCACGATCCTCAATGCCGCGCAGTTCGAGGCCGCCGTCGAGGCCGGTTCGCAGTTCATCGTCAGCCCGGGCACGACGCAGGAGCTGATCGATGCCGCCGCCGACAGCGAAATCCCGCTTTTGCCGGGTGCTGCAACGGCAAGCGAAGTCATGGGGCTGCGCGAAGAAGGCTACCAGGTGCTGAAGTTCTTCCCGGCCGAACAGGCCGGAGGCGCGGCCTACCTGAAATCGCTGTCCTCGCCGCTCGCCGGCACGCTGTTCTGCCCGACCGGCGGCATCTCGCTGTCGAATGCTCGCGACTATCTCTCGCTGCCGAACGTCGTCTGCGTCGGCGGCTCCTGGGTCGCCCCGAAGGACCTCGTCGCCAAGGGCGACTGGGCGGGTATCGAGAAGCTCGCTGCCGAGGCGGCCGCGCTCAAGGGCTGAACAAGGTTCAACGGATTTGCAGACGGGCGGCCTCCGGTCGCCCGTTATGCGTTTGTAATCGGGCGCGTGCATTCCTATCTTGCCCTTGCAGTCGGCCCCTGTGCTGCGACGAGAGAAACGGAGACGCTCCCCATGTTTGACCCCAAGAAGTTGCTTGACCAGTTCCTCGGTTCGCAGGTGCCCGGCGCCGGTGGATCCGTGCGCGACCGCGCCGGCCAGGTCACCCAGCTCGCCAAGGACAATCCGCTTGCTTCCATCGCCATTGCCGGCGTGTTGCTGGGTACGGGCACCGGTCGTCAGGTCGCCGGTTCGGCGCTGAAGCTCGGCAGCCTCGCCGCCATCGCCGGCCTCGGTTACCAGGCCTACAAGAA
>NZ_JBLZPH010000183.1:0-840 GCF_049199205.1 Shinella sp. M31
AGCTCCATCAGGAAACCTTAGAGCGAGTTCGTCGGCCGCCAGAAGCGCCGCCGCTCTCGTTCGATGGCCGGGTTATAGGCCCACAGTTTTCAACCGTCAACACTCGATTTCATAAAAATGCAGAAAATCGACAAGTCATTGGTATTAAAAGGAGATTTCTGATTTTCTCGGATCAAGCACAGCCAGAACATTCCTTTCGACGGGAAATCATCGCACGAAACCCTTGTCGTGCGGTACATACATACCGCAGCCCCTCCCCTTCCTCGTGAAAACACCAAAACGACCCGGTGGATAAGGAGAATGTCGGGGACATCGGCGATCTTTCGCTTGACTTCACGACAACAAAAAGGGCGCCGGCGGATCTCCGCGGCGCCCTGCCCTCCTCGCTTTCGCGATGGCTCAGCCCTTCAGCTTGCCCATGATTTGCTCGAGGAAACCCAGCAGCACGGCGGAGACCACGAAAGCCAGGTGCATCAGCGTCAGCCACATCAGGCGGCCGTCGGTGTATTGCTGCACGTTTAGGAAGACCTGCAGCAGGTGGATCGACGAGATCGCGACGATGGACGAAGCAACCTTGATCTTCAGGCTGCCGGAATCGAGCTTGCCGAGGAAGGACACGTCCTTCTCCGCCTCGTCGAAGCGGCTGACGAAATTCTCGTAGCCGGCGATCATGACCATGAGGATGAGGCTCGCCACAAGCGCGGCATCGATCAGGCCGAGCATGGCAAGGATCATCTGGGCATCGTCATAGACCAGGACGTTCTTGGCCACCTTGATGAACTTGTAAAGGAAGGACACGGCATACACCGCGAGCGCGGCGACAAGACCGAGATAGAAGAC
>NZ_JBLZPH010000184.1:0-243 GCF_049199205.1 Shinella sp. M31
GTGGCGAACGGCTCGGGCAACACGGGAAGCGGCACCACCAGCTCCAACAACTACAGCATCGATACTCAGCGCCCGACCGCAACCATCGTCGTAGCTGACACCGCTTTGGCAGCCGGCGAGACCTCGCTGGTGACCTTCACCTTCAGCGAAGCCGTCACCGGTTTCACCAATGCCGATCTGACGATCGCCAACGGCATGCTGAGCTCCGTCAGTTCGTCCGATGGCGGCATCACCTGGACCGCG
>NZ_JBLZPH010000185.1:0-527 GCF_049199205.1 Shinella sp. M31
CGCCCGAGAAGTCCGGGCCGCCGATACCCTGCTCCGCCACGATCTTGATATTCGGATAGTCCGACGCGATCGTCGCCTTGAATCCGTCGTAGCGCTGCTTGGTGACGAAGAAGTCGGCAGCATGGAAGACCAGCCCGATATCGCCTTCGCCATTCAGCGCCTTCGCCATGAGATGTGCGGCGGCGACGCCGTTGCCGTAGTTGTCGGCCGACACCACGGACACATAATCCTTCCCGGCCACAAAACCGGTCGGCACGTTATCCATGAAAACAAGCTTGGTGCCCGCCTCCGCAGCCGCTTTGTAAGCTGCGGCGGTCGCCGTCGGGTCGGTCGGGATCGAAACGATGATGCCCGGCTTCTGCGCCATGATCGTCTCGAGGTCGGAGACCTGCTTTTCTGGCTTGAAGCCGGCGTCGGTCACCGCAAGAACCTTGATGCCCATGGCGGCGAACTGCGTCTGCAGGCCGTTGATCTGCGCCCGCGACCAGTCGTTGCCGCCGTAGTGCATGACGATGGCGGCTGTCGCG
>NZ_JBLZPH010000186.1:0-599 GCF_049199205.1 Shinella sp. M31
TGCGCCGTCGCGCCGATCAGCTTCACGCCGCGCTCGAAGGCCTGCTTGTAGGGGTTGGCGCCCTTGAACGACGGCAGGAACGAGTGGTGGATGTTGATGATGCGGCCCGACATCTTCTTGCAGACGGCATCCGACAGGACCTGCATGTAGCGGGCAAGAACGATGAGCTCGGCACCCGACTGCTCGACCACGTCCATCAGGCGCGCCTCGGCCTGCGGCTTGTTCTCCTTCGTCACCTTGATGTGGTGGAAGGGGATGTCGTGGTTGACGATGACCTTCTGGTAATCGAAGTGGTTGGAGACGACGCCGACGATCTCGATCGGCAGCGCGCCGATCTTCCAGCGGTAGAGCAGGTCGTTCAGGCAATGGCCGAAGCGCGACACCATCAGCAGCACCTTCATGCGCTCGTCGCTGTCGTTGAAGCGGTGGGTCATGGCGAACTTCTTGGCGACGGGAGCAAAGCCGGCCTTGATGTCGTCTTCCGACACGCCTTCCTGGGACAGGAAGGTCAGGCGCATGAAGAACAGGCCCGTCTCGAGATCGTCGAACTGCGACGAATCCGAGATGTAGCACCCCTTTTCGGCGAGGTAGCCGGTGAT
>NZ_JBLZPH010000187.1:0-298 GCF_049199205.1 Shinella sp. M31
ACCCTCCGTTCCATCGACAACAGTCTCGAAACGACACAGGCACGCGTCTCCTCCGGCCTGCGCGTCGAAACCGCCGCCGACAACGCCGCCTATTGGTCGATCGCCACGACCATGCGCTCGGACAACCGCGCGATCTCCACCGTCGCCGACGCCTTGGGCCTCGGCGCCGCGAAGGTCGATACCGCCTATACGTCGCTGGAAAACGTCATCGACGTGATGAGCGAGATCAAGGCGAAGCTGGTCGCCGCGCGCGAACCGGGCGTCGACAAGACCAAGATCAACGATGAAATCACCGAAC
>NZ_JBLZPH010000188.1:0-561 GCF_049199205.1 Shinella sp. M31
CGCCGCGACGAAGGGCGCGGGATCGACCTCGTTGAACTTGACGCCGGCCGCCTCGAGCGTGGCGCGCAGTTCGTTCGACTGGTCGCGCACCATCTGGCGGTTCAGCTGGCCGGCTTCCCTGGCCGCGGCGCGGACAATCTCCTGGTCCTCGGCCGACAGCCCGTCGAAGACGATCTTCGAGGCGAGGAAGGGGGTCGCCTCGTATTTGTGGTTGGTCATCGAGATGAAGGGCTGCACCTCATGCAGCTTGGACGAATAGATGTTGATCAGCGGGTTCTCCTGGCCGTCGACGACGCCCTGCTGCAGAGCGATGTAAAGCTCGGAGAAGGCCATCGGCGTCGGCGAGGCGCCGAGCGCCTCGAAGATGTCGATCGTCATCGGGTCCGGCGGCGTGCGGACCTTCATGCCCTTCAAGTCATCCGGCGCCATGATCGGCTTCTTGGAATTGGACACTTCGCGAATGCCGTTGTTCCACCACGCGAGAATATAGATGCCCTGTTTTTCCGCCGCAGCCGCGATCTTGTCGCCGACAGGGCCGTCCATCACGGTCTCGGCCTGCTC
>NZ_JBLZPH010000189.1:0-272 GCF_049199205.1 Shinella sp. M31
CTTCACGGCTGTTGATCCCGACAGCGACCAGAGCCTCGACTTCCTCTCGAGCCACCCGAACGCGCCGCAGCGCGTGGAGCTGGCGCGGCTGCATGCCCGCGCCTTCGGGGCGGAAGGCACGATCGGCGACCGCGGCCGCGACTATTATATCGCCGGCATCGACGGCTTGCTCTACGGCGACGCCCCGGAAGAAGGTTACGTACGCGGTCAGACCTTCATGCACGGCAAGCTCGGCATCCGCTTCGACGTGCCCAACGGCTTCCAGATCGACA
>NZ_JBLZPH010000019.1:0-16584 GCF_049199205.1 Shinella sp. M31
GTGCGGCGAGGCAGCCGACGGCTTCAGCACCGCGCCCTTCGGCGCGAGATTGCCGCGCAAAACGACGATGCCGCCCGACTGCGTCAGCGCCTTTTCGGCCGGCAGGATGACGTCCTCGTTCCAGTTGACGACGTCCTTGACTTCGTCCCAGACCGTCTCACCCGACACGGTGATCGCATCCTTGTGCAGGAGGCCCGCCTCGCCGAGGCGCTTCAGCACCACCGGCAGGCCGCCGGCATAGAAGAACTCCTCCATCAGGTACTTGCCCGAGGGCATGAGGTTGACGATCGTCGGCACGTCGCGGCCGCAACGGTCCCAATCGTCCAGCGTCAGGTCGATTCCGACGCGGCCGGCCATGGCGAGCAGATGGATGACGGCGTTGGTCGATCCGCCGATCGCCGCATTGGTGCGGATGGCGTTCTCGAAGGCCTGCTTCGTCATGATGTCGGAGGGTTTGAGGTCGTCCTTGACCATCTGCACGATACGGCGGCCGGTGAGCTGCGCCATGACCTTGCGGCGGCTGTCGACGCCGGGAATGGCGGCATTGCCCGACAGCGCCATGCCGAGCGCTTCGGCCATGGAAGCCATGGTGGAGGCCGTGCCCATCGTGTTGCAGGTGCCGGAGGAACGGCTCATCGAGGCTTCGGCCTCAAGGAACTCTTCCTGCGTCATCTCGCCGGCCTTCACCATTTCGGAGAACTTCCAGAGATGCGTGCCGGAGCCGACGCGCTCGCCGCGGAAATAGCCGTTGAGCATCGGGCCGCCGGTGACGACGATCGATGGCAGGTCGACGGAAGCCGCCGCCATGATCAGCGACGGCGTGGTCTTGTCGCAGCCGACCATCAACACGCAGCCGTCCATCGGTTGGCCGCGAATGGTTTCCTCGATGGCGAGGGCCGCGAGGTTTCGGTACATCATCGCCGTCGGGCGGAAGGTGTTTTCCGAGGCCGAGAAGACGGGCACCTCCATCGGGAAGCCACCAGCCTCCCAGATGCCGGCCTTCACCTTTTCGGCGAGCTCCCGCAGGTGGCCGTTGCACGGCGTCATGTCCGACCAGGTGTTGAGGATGCCGATCACCGGGCGCCCGTCGAACAGGTCGTGCGGGTATCCCTGGTTCTTCATCCAGCCACGATGATAGATCACGTCACGGCTGGTGCCGCCGTACCATTCTTGTGAGCGCAGCCTGCGTGGCCATTCCGCTTTCTTCGTCATCTTTCCAGTCCTCGAAGCGACCACCCGAATGCCGGGCAGCCTGTGTCTCACGCCAGGGTGTAGGCGGTCTTGACGGTTGTGTAGAATTCGTTGGCGTATTTGCCCTGCTCGCGCGAGCCGAAAGACGATCCCTTGCGGCCGCCGAAGGGCACATGGAAATCGACGCCGGCCGTCGGCAGATTGACCATCACCATGCCGGCCTCGGCATTGCGCTTGAAATGCGTCGCATGCTTGAGGCTGGTCGTGGCGATGCCGGAGGAAAGGCCGAACGGCGTATCGTTGGCAACCGCCAGCGCCTCCTCGTAATCCTTCACGCGGATGACAGCGGCAACCGGGCCGAAAATCTCTTCCCGCGAAATGCGCATGTCGTTCGTCGCCTCGGTGAAGAGCGCAGGCGCGAGGTAGAAGCCGGGGGTGTCGCGCTTCAGCAGCTCGCCGCCGAAGGCAAGCTTGGCGCCCTCCTTCTGGCCGATCTCGATATAATCGGTGTCCTGCTTGAGCTGGCTTTGATCGACGACAGGACCGATATGCGTGCCGGCCTTCAAGGCGTCATCGACGACGACGCTCTTCAGCCGCTCACCGACAGCGGCGACGAAACGGTCATGGATGCCTTCCGTGACGATGACGCGTGAGGAGGCCGTGCAGCGCTGACCGGTCGAGAAGAAGGCCGAGTTGACGGCGGCCTCGACGGCGACATTGAGGTCCGCGTCGTCGAGCACGACGAAGGGATTCTTGCCGCCCATTTCGAGCTGGTATTTTCTGTTATGCTCGACGGAGGCGAGCGCGACGCGCTTGCCGGTGCCGGTGGAGCCGGTAAAGGTGACGGCGTTGACATCGGGGCTGTCGAGCATGGTCTGGCCAACGACGGAGCCCTTGCCCATGACGAGGTTCAGGACACCCTTCGGCAGGCCGGCGCGCACCAGGATATCGACGATCGCCCAGGAACAGCCGGGCACGAGTTCCGCCGGCTTGAAGACCACCGTGTTGCCGTAACAGAGCGCCGGCGCGATCTTCCAGGCGGGAATGGCGATCGGAAAATTCCACGGAGTGATGATGCCGACGACGCCGACCGGCTCACGGGTGATCTCGACGCCGATATTCGGCCGCACCGAGGGCAGCGTCTCGCCGGCAAGGCGCAGACACTCGCCCGCGAAGAAATCGAAAATCTGGCCGGCGCGCACGGTCTCACCGATGCCTTCCGCCAGCGTCTTGCCCTCCTCGCGCGACAGCAGGCGGCCGAGTTCGTCCTTGCGGGCGAGGATTTCGTCGGCGGTCTTGCGCAGGATCGCGTGGCGCTCGAGGATGCCGGAACGCGACCAGGCCGGGAAGGCAGACTTGGCGGCGGCAATCGCCGCCTTGGTGTCCTCAACAGTGGCGCGGGCATACCGCCCGACGACATCGCCCGTATTCGACGGGTTGATGTTCTCGATGGCATCGGAGCCGACCCATTCGCCGGCAATCAGGTTCTGGTGGATGGTCATGGCCTCAGCCTCCTGTCCGTCGCCTACAACTGGCGGATTTCGATTTCTTCTTCTTTGGCAATCGCCAGGGGATTGCGCAGCGGCAGGCCGAAACCATCCGCGCCGATCTCGAACACGTCGCCCTCTTCCGTACGGATGCCGTCACCGAAGGACAGCGTCGCCGTGCCGAACATATGGACGTGGATATCGCCTGGCGTGCGGAACAGGCCGTATTTGAAATGGTGGTATTCGAGATTGGCGAAAGTATGCGACATGTTCGCCTCGCCGGAGACGAAGGGCTTTTCCCAGAGAACCTTGCCGCCACGCACGATGCGCGAGAAGCCGCGGATATCGTCCGGCGCCGCGCCCACGCGGATTTCCGGGCCGAAGCTCGCCTGCCGCAACTTGGAGTGCGCGAGGTAGAGATAGTTGATCCGTTCCGTCACATGGTCGGAAAACTCGTTCGACACGGCAAAGCCGATGCGGAACGGCGAACCATCGGCGGCGATGACATAGATGCCCGCCATTTCCGGCTCCTCGCCGCCATCGAGCGCGAAGGAGGGCGAGGTCAGCGCGGAACCGGGTGCCACGGCCTGGGTGCCGTTGCCCTTGTAGAACCATTCCGGCTGCACGCCCTTCTCGCCGGCCTTCGGCTTGCCGTTTTCGAGGCCCATGCGGAACATCTTCATGGAATCCGTCAGCGTCTCTTCCGCAGCTTCCGAGGTCTTCTTGTGCATGGAATCGCGCGTCGCGGCCGAGCCGAGATGGGTGAGGCCCGTGCCCGTCAGATGCAGATGCGCGGCATCCGGATGGGTGATCGGCGACAGCAGTCGGCCGTCGGCATAAGCGGTCTCCAGATCGACCTCGTCACCCAGACCCTTGGCATCGATGACGGCCTTGAGCGACTGTCCGCTGTTGGCGGCTTCCAGCGCCAGCGCATAGACGCTTTCAGCACCTTTGACGGTGCGGCCCTTGCCGCCCTCTTCCCGCACGACGACGGCGATCGAGCCATCGCCCTTTGCTACCTGCGAAATCAGCATTTTCGTTTCCTTCCTGAGATCGGCGCCGGCCAAAGCTCCGCTCCTGCGGCGGACAGACGTCACCACACTGGCCGCACCAGCGACCGGTCAAACTCTTCTGCAATCGGGTGGGCGACCGGTGTCCCGGTCAGCCCTTGTTCTTGTTGTAGACGTCGAAGAACACGGCGGCGAGCAGCACCAGGCCCTTGATGAGCTGTTGGTAGTCGATGCCGATACCCATGATCGACATGCCGTTGTTCATGACGCCCATGATGAAGGCGCCGATGACGGCACCCGTGATCTTGCCGACGCCACCGGACGCCGAGGCGCCGCCGATGAAGCAGGCCGCGATAACGTCGAGTTCGAAACCGACGCCGGCCTTCGGCGTCGCCGAATTGAGGCGGGCGGCGATGATCATGCCGGCAAGGGCTGCGAGTGCGCCCATGTTGACGAAGGTGTAGAAGGTCAGCCGCTCGGTGTTGATGCCCGAAAGCTTCGCGGCCTTCTCATTGCCGCCCATGGCGTAGATGCGCCGGCCGACCGTCGTGCGCGTCGTCACGAAAGTGTAGAGCGCGATCAGCAGGCCCATGATGATCAGAACGTTCGGCAGGCCGCGATAGGTCGAGAGCTGGAAGCCGATGAAGATCGCAACCACGCCGATGATCGCCATCTGCACCGCGAAGAAGCCGAAGGGCTCGTTCTCGGTCTCGTTGACGGCATTGAGGCGGCGCTCACGCAGGCCGGCATAGACGGCATAGCCGACGAGCAGCAGCACGGCGACGAGCGCGACGTAGTTCTTGATGAGGCTGGTCGAGGGATCGGTTATCGACAGGAAATCCGGCACGAAACCCGTGGAGAGAACCTGGAATTCTTTCGGGAACGGACCGACCGGGCGCCCCGACAGCACGACATAGGTCATGCCGCGGAAGACCAGCATGCCGGCGAGCGTCACGATGAAGGACGGAATCTTCTGGTACGCGACCCAATAGCCCTGCGCCGCACCCATGATCGCGCCCATGAGGATCGCGAGCGGCACGACGACCACGGCCGGCAGCCCCCATTTCACCAGCATGATCGCCGACATGGCACCGGTGAAGGCGACGATGGAGCCGACCGACAGGTCGATATGCCCCGCCACGATGATCAGCAGCATGCCCAGCGCCATGATGACGATGAACGAGTTCTGCAGCACCAGATTGGTGATGTTGACCGGGCGGAACAGCACGCCGTTGGTCAGAATCTGGAAGAAGATCATGATCACGACGAGCGCGACCAAGAGGCCGTATTCGCGGATGTTCTTCTTGAGATATTCCCCCACCGAAGGCTGGGTCGTCTTGGTCGCGGTATCGGTGGACATTAGTGTTTCTCCCCGGAGCGCATGATGGCGCGCATGATGGATTCCTGGCTTGCTTCCGCCTTCGAAAGCTCGGCCACGATGCGTCCTTCGTTCATGACATAGATGCGATCGCAGGTCCCGAGCAGTTCCGGCATCTCCGACGAGATCATGAGGATGCCCTTGCCCTCGGCGGCAAGCTGGTTGATGATGGAATAGATTTCGAACTTGGCGCCGACATCGATGCCGCGCGTGGGTTCATCGAGGATCAGCACCTCGGGATTGGTGAAAAGCCACTTCGACAGCACGACCTTCTGCTGGTTGCCGCCCGAAAGGTTGATCGTTTCCTGATAGATCGAATGCGAGCGGATACGCAGCTTCGAGCGGTAGTCGGAGGCCACCTTGGCTTCCTGCCGGTCGTTGATGACCATGTTCGACGACACGCCGTTCAGGTTGGACAGCGTCGTGTTGTGCATGATGTTGTTGATCAGCACGAGGCCAAGATGTTTGCGGTCCTCGGTGACATAGGCAAGGCCGGCATCGATCGCCTTGGGGATCGTGCTCACATCGACGGGCTTGCCGCGCATGGTGACGTCGCCGGTAATCTTGTGGCCCCAGCTCCTGCCGAAGAGGCTCATCGCCGTCTCGGTGCGGCCCGCACCCATCAGGCCGGCGATGCCGACGACCTCGCCGGCGCGCACGGTGAAGCTCACATCGTGCAGGAACTGCCGGTCGCGGTGATGCTGGTGGAAAACGTTCCAGTTCTTCACCTCCAGCAGCGTCTCGCCGACCTTCGGTTCGCGCGCCGGATAGCGGTCTTCCATCTCGCGGCCGACCATGCCCTTGATGATACGGTCTTCCGAGATATCCTCGTGATGACAGTCCAGCGTCTCCACCGTGCCGCCGTCGCGCAGGATGGTGATCTGATCGGCGACCTTTTTGATCTCGTTCAGCTTGTGCGAGATGATGATCGAGGTCATGCCCTGCGTGCGGAACTCCATGAGCAGCTTCAGGAGCGCGTCGGAGTCCTTTTCGTTGAGCGAGGCGGTCGGCTCGTCGAGGATGAGCAGGCGCACCTTCTTCGACAGCGCCTTGGCGATTTCCACCAGCTGCTGCTTGCCCACGCCGATATCGGTGATCAGCGTGCCGGGTGAATCCTTCAGGCCCACCTTGTCGAGCAGTTCCTGCGTGCGGCGGAAAGTCTGCTTCCAGTCGATGACGCCGTTCGTCGCGACCTCGTTGCCAAGGAAGATGTTCTCGGCGATCGACAGGAGCGGCACGAGCGCCAGCTCCTGGTGGATGATGATGATGCCCAGATGCTCGCTGTCGGAGATCGTGGAGAAGTGACGGACCTGGCCGTCGAAATGGATTTCGCCCTCGTAGGAGCCAGCCGGATAGACGCCGCTCAACACTTTCATGAGGGTAGATTTGCCGGCGCCGTTTTCGCCGACAAGGGCGTGAATCTCGCCTTCGCGGACCTTCAGGTTGACGTTGTCGAGCGCCTTTACGCCCGGAAACGTCTTCGTGATGCCACGCATTTCGAGAAGGGTCTTGCTCATGTACCAGTTTCCAGCGGCCAGTGATCGCCCTTCGACAGGGAGACTGAGCCTATTCGCTCTGCGATCCGGAGAAAAGAGGGTTCGCGCGCGTGGCGCGAACCCCGGAGAGATTTGAGAACGATTAGTTCTTCAGCTGGTCGGCCGTGTAGTAGGCCGAGTCCGTGACGAGGATCTTCTCGGCATTGGACTTGTCGACGGCAACCGGCTTAAGGAGGTAGGACGGAACGACCTTGACGCCGTTGTCGTAGGTCTTCGTGTCGTTTACTTCCGGCTCCTTGCCTTCGAGGATCGAGTTGACCATGCCGACAGTGACCTTCGCGAGTTCGCGCGTGTCCTTGAAGACGGTCGAATACTGTTCGTCAGCGAGGATCGACTTGACGGACGGCAGTTCGGCGTCCTGGCCGGTGACAATGGCCATCGGCTGGTCGCCCGAGCCGTAGCCGACGCCCTTCAGGGCCGACAGGATACCGATGGAGAGACCGTCATAGGGCGACAGAACGCCATCGACGCGGCCGTCGGTGTAGGTCGAGGACAGCAGGTTTTCCATGCGCGCCTGGGCAACGGCACCGTCCCAGCGCAGCGTGCCGACGGTTTCCATGCCGGTCTGGCCCGACTTGATGACGATGTCGCCCTTGTCGATCAGCGGCTGGAGGACCGACATCGCGCCGTCGTAGAAGAAGAAGGCGTTGTTATCGTCAGGCGAACCGCCGAAGAGTTCGACATTCCACGGCTTGGTGTCCGGGAACTTCGCCTTCAGGCCGTCGACGAGGCTGGTGGCCTGGAGAACGCCGACCTGGAAGTTGTCGAAGGTGGCGTAGTAGCTGACATTGCCCGAATCGCGGATGAGGCGGTCGTAAGCGATGACCTTCACGCCGGCGTCGGCAGCCTTCTGCAGGATGTCGGAGAGCGTCGTGCCGTCGATGGCGCCAATGACGAGAACCTTGGCACCCTTGGTGACCATGTTTTCGATCTGGGCCAGCTGGTTTGGAATGTCGTCGTCAGCAAACTGCAGGTCCGGCGTGTAACCGGCTTCCTTGAACAGCTTTTCCATCGTCTCGCCGTCGGAAATCCAGCGGGTCGAGGTCTTGGTGGGCATGGAGATGCCGACCATGCCCTTATCCTGGGCGAAAACCGGGGCGACGAACGACGCGACGCTGATGGCAGCGGCCGCGAGAAGCGAGGTGATCATTTTCATAGAAAGGTCTCTCCCTTGTGCGCACTGGCCGTTGAGCCAGGCATTGTTCTGTGCACGGGCGGGGTCGCTTTCAGGCGACGGCCTGGACTGGTGAGCATAGGAGCCCGCCGGTCCCCACTCCCAAGGACCCCAGCGCACATTGGCGAAACCTCGTACGAATTGCCATAACTGTCAAATGCAATGAGCTTCTAATTCGATACCAAAATTGGTATAGAGAGGCAGATATATAATATTTTTACCATCGAGGGCACGATGCGTTTGCAGGATGACACCGAGGAGCCGCTTTTTCCCGACGAGGGCGGCGACAATCTGCAAGGCGTCGGCCTGCTGCGCAGCGGCCTGAAACTCAATCATCTGCGCATGATCGTCGCCATCGAGGAGCACAAGCAGGTGAGTGCAGCGGCCGATGTGCTGAACATCACCCAGCCCGCCGCCTCCCGCATGCTGACGGAAATGGAGACGATCCTCAAGGCGCAGCTTTGCGAGCGCGTGTCGCGCGGCGTGGCGCTGACGGCCTTCGGCCGGGCCTTCGCGCGGCGGGCGCGCACCATCCTGCTCGAGCTGCGCGAGGTCGACCGCGAGCTTTCGGCGCTGAAATCCGGCACCGGCGGTTCCGTCTATCTGGGTTCCGTCACCGCACCGGCGATCAGTCTGGCCGTTCCGGCGATCCAGCAGGTCAGCGCCGCCTATCCGGGCATCGAGGTGAATGTGCGCGTGGAGACGAGCAACGTGCTCGCTCGCGAACTCTTGGCCGCCCGGCAGGATTTCATCATTGCCCGCGTGCCCGACGACCTCAATCCGCGGCTGTTCAACGTCACGGAGATCGGTGTGGAAAAGGCCTGCCTCATCGTGCGCAAGGGCCATCCGCTGACGGAAAAGCCGGTCGTCGGCCTCGCGGATCTCCCGCATTTCGACTGGGTGTTCCAGCCGGCGGGCACGCTTTTGCGCCGCCGCATCGAAGAACTGTTCATCGCCGATGGCGTGCCGCTGCCGTCCACCGTCGTCAACACCTCGTCGATCCTGCTGACCACCGCCATCGTCTGCGGCTCGAACGCCATCGCACCCGTCGCCCGCGACATGGCGGTGTTCATCGCCGATGTCGGCGCGCAGGCCGGCGAGATCAGCATTCTCAACACGGATTTCGACATCGACATCAAGCCTTACAGCCTGATTTCCGTGAAAGGCCGGGCGCTCCCCCCGAGCGCCAAATTGCTCTATGATCTCATCCTGCAACGCAGCCGGATGCTTTCGCCGGACTGAACGGAGAAAGACACCATGTTCGGCATGACCGTTTTCGAATCCGTGCTGGAAAGGCTGAAGGCCGAGGCGCGTCAGGCCGAGGAGGATGCGGCCGAAGAGCCTGTGGAAGACGACGGCCCCGGCGAGATTCGTGGCCTGAACTCGGGTTTTGCCGGCATCGGCACCGGCAGCACCTTCGTCTCCGGTTCACAGGCGGCGGCCGCCTATCTCGATCTCTACGAGGCGCCGCGCCCTGCGGAGCCTGAGCCGCAGCCGGCGCCCGAGCCGCCCCCTGCCCAGCCGCCGCATCTCATGCGCACCGCGCCGGCAGAGATTGCCGAGGATCTCGCCCTCACCGGCAAGGAAGGTGTGGACGACCTGCTCGCCCGCCGTCGCAGCTTTGCCCGGGAAAACCACCCCGACCGCGCACCGGAGGACCTGCGCGCCAACGCGACATTGCGCATGAAGATCGCCAACATGCTGATCGACGAGACGATCCGGAGACTAAGGGTGGAAGAGAGCCTCGGGCTTTCGCGCTAAAGCGCGCCGCAATCTTTCAGATTCGCTCCATGCGCTTTAGCTTCTTGTTTTTGCCCATGTCGTTTTCGCAAAACCGCTGCACACTTTTGCGCGACATGCGCTAGCTCTTCGTCTCCTCCGGCGGCTTGGCGGCCGGATCGGAGGGTTTGAAAAACAGGATGAGGTTGGCGAAGGCATAGGCGGTCACGACGAGGAAGATCGTGCCCCAGGTCTGTTCGCCGTTGTAGAACTCGACGCCCGTCCATGCCGCGCAGGACCCGACCAGCAGCACCCGCCGCCAGAGCGGACGGTAAAACGGGTGGTCGGTGTCGATGATTTTCATGAACGTCTCCTCAGGCCTTCGACCGCCTACATAGGCGGTTTTCCCGCAGGAGGGAACCTTCACGAACAGAGACGCTCAAGGAAGGTAGCGAGCTCCGACGGCTCGATGCCGACGAGATGGCCCTTTTCCGGATAGGCGCCGGAGCGCACGTCATCCGCATATTCTCTGAAGGCGGCGATGCGCTCCTGCTGGAGACGATCATATTCCGCTGCGAAATTGCGGTAGACCTTTGCGTGGCGCGGATAATGGCCGCGGTTCTGGCCGAGCACATCGTCGGCAAAGAGATATTGCGCATCGCAGCCCGTGCCGGCGCCCATGGAGAGCATGACGAGCGAGGTTTTTGCGCTGATCGCCGCAGCGACTTCGCCCGGCACGACCTCGATTTCGGCGGCAAAGGCACCCGCCTCTTCCAGCGCTTTCACCTGCCGGAAAATCTCCAGCGCGCTGTCGGCCGTCTTGCCGACCGCTCGGAAACCGCCCGTCCAGGTCGCTTTTGAAGGAATGAGGCCGACATGGCCGCAGACCGGAATGCCTTCTTCCCGCAGCCGCCGCACGGTGGAAAGGCCCGCCGCGCAATAGACGGCATCGCCCCCCGCCCGCATCGCTTGGAACGCGCCGCGCAGATAGTCGTCGGCGGTGATGAAATCGCCGTATTCGAGGCCGGGAAAGGCGAAGACGGTCGGGGCTACTTCGCGAAAAGCCGGCCCGAGCAGAGCCGGCGGCACGGAGACGAGGTCGATGCCTGCCTGTTCGGCGGCGGCGGCCTCTTCGAGCGTGACGACGCGCAGCATGGTGAGCTGGCGCTTGCCCTTCATCGCCTGGATATCGGCAACGGTCGGTCTCTTGGTCTTCACGGGCAGTCTCCCTCAGGTGGCGAGCAGTTTCTTGAGCTTGATCTCCGGCGCGGCGAGCGCTGCCGGATCGGGATGGATGCGGGCGGCGATCAGCATTTCGGCGAGACGGATGTCGCGCGCCACCGCATTGCCCGGCCCGATGCCGCTCGCTGCAATCAGCCGCCCCTCCGCATCGAGATGGAAGAGAATGAAGGCGCCCTCGCCCATGTCACGACGCACGGTGGTCGCGGCGCCATCGGCAAGGCCGGCGATCTGCAACGTCATGTCGTACTGATCCGACCAGAACCACGGCACGGCGGTATGGGCTTCCGCACCGCCCAGCATGTTGGCGGCGGCAAGCTGGCCCTGCTCCTGCGCATTGCGCCAGGATTCCAGCCGGATGCGGCGGCCGCCATAGAGCGGCAACGGATAGGAGGTGCAGTCGCCCGCGGCAAAGATATCGGGATCGGAGGTACGCAGCAGGCCATCGACGGCGATACCGTTTTCCACCGCCAGACCGGCTGCCTCCGCCAGTTCCGAGTTGGGCACGGCGCCGATGCCCACGACGAGCAGGTCCGCGCTGACGACGCGCCCGTCGCCCAGCGAAATCGCCACCTCGCCCGCCCGCTCCTCGACACCGGCCACCTTGGCCCCGCAGAGGATATCCACACCCTCGGCGGCATGACGGTTGGCGACGATTTCGGCAATCACGGCCGGCACGCCACGGGTCAGCACCCGCGGCAGGCCCTCCACCAGCGTGACGCTCGCGCCCAGCGTGCGGGCGCTGGCGGCCAGCTCCAGGCCGATGAAGCCGCCGCCGAGAATGGCGATATGGCTACCTTCGACGAGATGTTCGCGGATACGCGCCGCATCGTCATGGCTGCGCAGCGCGAGGATGCGCCCGCCATGGGCCGCACCCGGCAAGGTTCGTGGGCGCGCACCGGTGGCCAGCAGCAGCCTGTCATAGGGAACGACCGTGCCGTCGCCCAGCACGACACGCTTCGCTGCACGGTCGATCTCGGACACCGTGCGGCCGAGCAGCAGATCGATGCCGGCCTCGACGTAACGCTGCGGTTCGGCGACGAATTTCGGACCGGCGCCGGCCACCAGCGCCTCCTTGGAGAGCGGCGGGCGCTCATAGGGCAGATGGGTTTCGCTGCCGATCAGGGTCAGCGTGCCGTCAAAGCCCTTTTCACGCAGCGCAAAGGCTGCGCGCGCGCCGCATTCGCCGGCGCCGACGATCACGAAATTCGCCATGATGGTTTCCTCAGACGCTAATGAAGACCGTGCCGCCCTCGACCTTGACCGGATAGGTCCTGAGGTCGACGCAGACGGGCGCGCCCTTGGCCTCGCCGGTCTTGTAGTTGAAGCGGCCGTTGTGCTTGGGACATTCGATGATGTGATCCATCACCAGGCCATCGGCGAGGTGGATCTTCTCATGGGTGCAGAGCCCGTCCGTCGCGTGATAGGTATCCTCCGGGCTGCGATAGATCGCGAAGGTGCGGCCCGCATGGTCGAAGCGGATGACATCCTCCTCGTCGATGTCGTCGGCTGCGCAGACTTCGATCCAATTGTCGCTCATGGGTCTTTCCTCCAGGATATCAGATGTTACTCGGCGGCGACGAAGGCCGGCTCGGCGTGGAATTCTTCCCTGTAGGGCCGCGCCGTCTCGGGCAGGTCGCGCTTGAGGAAATAGTCCTCGTTGCGCAGCTGGCGCAGGAAGGCCGGCAGCATTTCCCGATAGCCGTGCCAAATGGACGGGTTCGGGGCCGGCAGGTCGTGTTTGATCATGGCGTGCAGCCGCGGCAACGCGTGATAGGGCACCATCGGAAACATGTGGTGCTCCACATGGTAGTTCATGTTCCAATAGATGAAGCGGCTCACCGGGTTCATATAGACGGTGCGGCTGTTCAGGCGGTGGTCGATGACGTTGTCGGCAAGGCCTCCATGTTGCAAAAGGCCGGTCATGACATGGTGCCAGGCGCCATAGAGCCTGGGCAGGCCGATGAACATGGCCGGCAGGATCGAGCCGAAGGCGAAACAGGCGGCGATCGTCGCGAGATAGACGACGAGCCAGATACGAGCGATGCGAATCGCTTTCGGCTGCTCCGTCTCGGGAATGAAGGTCTTTTCAGCCGCGCTCATGACGCCGGCCGCATTGCGCACCATGTCGATGACGGCATGCCAGGCATCGAGGATGCCGAAAAAATTGAGCACGAGGCGGACAAGGTCCGGCGGGCGCATGACGGCAATCTCGGGATCGCGGCCGACAATGACCGTATCCGTGTGGTGGCGCGTATGGCTCCAGCGCCATGTCACCGGATTGCGCATGATCATGAAACAGGCGATCTGGTAGACGGCGTCGTTCATCCACATCGTCTTGAAGGCCGTTCCGTGGCCGCATTCGTGCCAGCGGCTGTCCGAGGCCGAGCCATAGAGCATGCCGTAGATCAGGAAGAACGGCACGGCGGCCCAATTTCCCCAGAACCACGCGCCGAGCGCACCGGAGATAAGCATGGCACCGAGCCAGATCGCGGTGTCGCGAATGGCCGGCGCATCGCCGCGCTGCATGAGCGCCTTCATCTCCTTGCGCGCGACATCGGTGTGGTACCACTCGGCCGCGGCCAGGCCATTGGCAACGGCCGCCTCGGCATCGCGCCCCAGAAGGCTGTAGTCCCGCTTCGTCGGCTTCATCGCTGTTTCCTCCCGCAAGGCGCTGTCCAAAGACCCGCCGTATCCGATGGTCAAACGATAGCGCTGCTGCTTGCATCTCTCAATCCTGCCATGATAGAATGCATCAAATTCCATCATTCACTATCATTTAAGATTGATGGAAAGATTTCACGGAGAGAGCCATGGCATCGCGACCGACAATTTCGGATCTCGCGCAGGCGGCGGGCGTCAGCGTCGCAACGGTCGACCGCGTGCTGAACGGTCGCCACAAGGTGCGAGAGGAGACCGCACGGCGGGTCTACGAGGCGGCCAATGCCATCGGCTATCACGCGCTTGGCCTCATCCGGCAGCGGGTCTTCGAGGACCTGCCGCAATATCGCCTCGGCTTCAGCTTCCAGCGTCCGAACCAGGCCTTCTACCAGAACTTCGCCCGCGAGATCGAAATCGCCTGCAATGCCTGCACCGTTGCCCGCATCGTGCCGCAGATCGAGTTCATCAATGCGCAGACGCCGGCGGCGATGACGGAAATGCTGCGCCAGCTTTCGACGCGCAACCAGGCGCTCGCCGTCGTTGCACCCGATTATCCCGCGACGACGACTATGGCGGAAGACCTGAAAAACCGCGGCATACCGCTGTTCTGCCTGCTGTCCGATTTCGCCATGGACATTCGCCAGGGCTATATCGGCCTCAACAATATGAAGGTCGGCCGTACCGCCGCCTGGATGATCGCGCGCGGCGCCAAGCGCCCCGGCAAGGTGGCGATCTTCGTCGGCAGCCATCGCTTCCATGGCCATGAATTGCGCGAGATCGGCTTCCGTTCCTTCTTCCGCGAAAAGGGCCAGGGGTTCGAAGTGCTGGACACACTGGTCAATCTCGACACCAGCGAGATCACCCATGAGGCGACCGCCAACCTGCTCGCCCAGCATCCCGATCTCGTCGGCCTCTATGTAGCGGGCGGCGGCATGGAGGGTGCGATCTCGGCGGTGCGCGAGGAAGGTTTTGCCGGTCGCATCCAGCTTATCGTCAACGAGCTGACGCCGGAATCGAAAGCCGGGCTTGCCGACGATGTCGTGACCATGGCGATCAGTACGCCCCTGCCAGCACTCTGCCGTGAACTCGTCTCGCTGATGGTGACGGCCATCGAAAAGGGTGAAAATGCCGTGCCCGGCCAGACCTTCCTGCCCTTCGATCTGTTCACGCCGGAAAATATCTGACGCGTCCTTGAGAGAATTCCATCACCGCCTGTTGCTAATCTTTCAGCAATGAAGGCGGTATCGCCACCTTGGCCTTTGACGACCGTCAAGCGCATGCCGATCCTCACATGTGCATGCGAGGCCGCCCTATCGGTGGCCCCGAGACCGGAGGACACCCATTCCATGCCGACTTTCGCCATCAACCACATGACGGCGCCCGCCCTCACGCTCGACGCCTTCTTCGCGCTCGCCGTCTCGCTCGGCACCAGCGCCGTCGAAATCCGCAACGATCTCGACGGCAATGCCATTCTCGACGGCACTACGCCCGCCGAGGTCAAGGCGCTGGCCGAGCGCCACGGCATCACGATCATCTCGATCAACGCCCTGCAGCGTTTCAATGAGTGGACACCCGCCCGCGCCGCCGAGGCCAGAGACCTGATCGACTACGCAAGCGCCTGCGGTGCGAAGGCCCTCGTGCTCGTGCCGAAGAACGACGGCACCGGTCAGGCCGACGGCGAGCGCCAGGCCAATCTCCGCCGGTCCCTGACGGAACTCAAGCCGCTGCTCGACGCCGCCGGCATCATCGGCCTCGTCGAGCCGCTCGGCTTCGAAATCTGCTCGCTGCGTTCCAAGCGCGAAGCCGTCGAGGCGATCAAGGCGGTCGGCGGGGAACAGACATTCCGTCTGGTGCACGACACGTTCCACCACCATCTTGCCGGCGAGCCGGAGCTGTTTGCCGATTTTACCGGACTTGTCCACATTTCCGGCGTGGAAGACCCCGCAGTCTCCGTTTCCGACATGCGCGATGGCCATCGCGTGCTCGTCGGCCCGGCCGACCGGCTGGCAAATACCAGCCAGATCAAGGCCCTGATTTTCGCCGGTTATACCGGCCCGCTTTCCTTCGAACCCTTCTCGCCCGCCGTGCACGGCGTGGCCGATCCCAAGGCCGCCGTTGCCGAGAGCATCGCCTTCATCCGCGAAAACATTTGAAAATCTACGGCGGCGGAGCGTTCCGCCGTCTTCGTCCCCAGCTTCGGCGGAAATCCCGTGCCGTAAAATGGAACGGGCTTGACGCCATAAGCAGAAAATGGAATAAACATTCCGCAACACGGAATTCGCGGTTTGTTTATTCTGTTTTGGCCTTTTGCGTCCCGGGAGGAGCGGAGGGCCGGCTGCCCGCAAGGGCCAGCGATCCGGGTCATTGAGTGGTGCGACCGGACACCACATTGAGGAGGAGAACGACATGAAAAAATTCATTCTTGGCTCGGCGCTTGCCGTGATGATGTCCACCGCCGCCCACGCTGAAACGATCGGCGTTTCCATGGCGCTGTTCGACGACAACTTCCTGACCGTTCTGCGCAACGGCATGACCGACTACGCCAAGACGCTCGACGGCGTCGAGCTGCAGATCGAAGACGCCCAGAACGACGTCGCCAAGCAGCAGAGCCAGATCCAGAACTTCATCGCCTCCGGCGTCAGCGCCATCATCGTCAACCCTGTTGATACCGACGCGACGGCCGCCCTTTCGAAGGCTGCCGCAGATGCCGGCATTCCGCTCGTCTACGTCAACCGCGAGCCAGCAAACATCAACGAACTGCCGGAAAAGCAGGCGTTCGTCGCCTCCAACGAACAGGAATCCGGCACGCTGGAAACCAAGGAAGTCTGCCGCCTGCTGAACGGCAAGGGCAAGGTCGTCGTCATGATGGGCGAACTGTCCAACCAGGCCGCGCGCATGCGCACGCAGGACATCAAGGACGTCATCGCGACCGATGAATGCAAGGGCCTGACGATCGTCGAGGAGCAGACCGCCAACTGGTCGCGCACGCAGGGCGCCGACCTGATGACCAACTGGCTCTCCGCCGGCCTGGAATTCGACGCCGTCATCTCCAACAATGACGAAATGGCGATCGGCGCCATCCAGGCCCTGAAGGCCGCAGGCCGTTCGATGGACAGCGTCGTCGTCGCCGGTGTCGACGCCACGCAGGACGCCCTTGCCGCCATGGCAG
>NZ_JBLZPH010000019.1:16773-20564 GCF_049199205.1 Shinella sp. M31
ATCCGTTTCAGGTTGCTCCGGGAGGGAGGGGACGATGGTCAGTCCGACCACCATGGCCGCGGTTCGCGCAAGCGGCGCCATTCCGAATGCTGAATATCTCCTGTCCGCGGAAGGTGTCCGCAAGGAATTTCCGGGTGTCGTGGCGCTCGACGATGTCCAGTTCAAGCTGAAGCGCGGCACGGTGCACGCCCTGATGGGCGAAAACGGCGCCGGCAAATCCACGCTGATGAAGATCCTCGCCGGCATCTACACGCCCGACCAGGGCGAGGTGCTGCTGAAGGGCCAGAAGATCCGGCTGCAATCGCCGCTCGACGCGCTGGAAAATGGTATCGCCATGATCCATCAGGAACTGAACCTGATGCCCTTCATGACGGTGGCGGAAAACATCTGGATCCGCCGCGAGCCGAAGACCCGCCTCGGCTTCGTCGATCACGGCGAGATGCGCCGCAAAACCGCCGAACTCTTCAAGCGCCTCAACATCACCATGGACCCGGAAACGCAGGTGCGCGACCTCTCCGTCGCCAACCGCCAGATGGTCGAGATCGCCAAGGCCGTGTCCTACGAGAGCGACGTGCTCATCATGGACGAGCCGACCTCCGCGCTGACCGAGCGCGAGGTGGAGCACCTCTTCACCATCATCCGCGACCTGCGCTCGCAGGGCATCGGCATCGTCTACATCACCCACAAGATGAACGAGCTGTTCGAGATTGCAGACGAATTCTCGGTGTTCCGCGACGGCAAATACATCGGCACCCATGCCTCGACCGACGTGACGCGCGACGACATCATCCGCATGATGGTCGGCCGCGAGATCACCCAGATGTTCCCGAAGGAAGAGGTGCCGATCGGCGACGTCGTCCTCTCGGTGAAGAACCTGACACTCAAGGGCGTGTTCCACGACGTCTCCTTCGACGTGCGCGCCGGCGAAATCCTCGGCCTTGCCGGCCTCGTCGGCTCGGGCCGCTCGAATGTCGCCGAGACGATCTTCGGCGTGACGCCGGCGACCTCCGGCACGATTTCGATCAACGGCAAGCAAGTCAATATCGACAGCCCGAACACGGCGATCAAACACCGCATGGCCTTCCTCACGGAAGACCGCAAGGACACCGGCTGTCTTCTGATCCTCGATATTCTCGAGAACATGCAGATCGCCGTGCTCCAGGACAAGTTCGTCAAGAACGGCTTCGTCTCCGAGGCCGCGCTGACCAGGGTCTGCGAGGAGATGAGCAAGAAGCTGCGCGTGAAGACGCCGAACCTGTCGGAGCGCATCGAGAACCTGTCGGGCGGCAACCAGCAAAAGGTGCTGATCGGCCGCTGGCTGCTCACCCATCCGCGCATCCTCATCCTCGACGAGCCGACCCGCGGCATCGATGTCGGCGCCAAGGCGGAAATCCATCGCTTTGTCACCGAGCTTGCCCGCGATGGCGTCGCCGTCATCATGATCTCGTCGGAAATGCCGGAAGTGCTCGGCATGAGCGACCGCGTCATGGTCATGCACGAGGGCCGCGTCACCGGCATTCTCGACCGGGCGGAGGCAACGCAGGTCAGGGTGATGGAACTGGCGGCCCAGTGAGATGAACCCGGAGACGGGTCCAACAGGATTTAAGGCCGCCGGGCGGCCGTAAGGGAGGTAATCATGAGCACGAATTCCGCCACGCAGGCTCAAGCCGCTGCGCAGAAATCTGCCCGCCGGCTCCCGCCGGAACTCAACATCTTTCTCGTCCTCGTCGGCATTGCGCTGGTCTACGAAATCCTCGGCTGGATCTTCGTCGGCCAGAGCTTCCTGATGAACACGCAGCGCCTGACGATCATCATCCTGCAGGTTTCCGTCATTGGCATCATCGCCGTCGGCGTGACCCAGGTCATCATTACCGGCGGCATCGACCTCTCCTCCGGCTCCGTCGTCGGCATGACGGCGATGTTCACGGCCTCGCTGGCGCAAGCCTCCACATGGCCGCGCGCGCTCTATCCCTCGATGACTGACCTGCCGGTCATCGTGCCCGTGGTGGTCGGCATCGGCGTCGGCCTTTTGGCCGGCTTCATCAACGGCCAGCTCATCGCCAAGACGAAGATCCCGCCCTTCATCGCCACCCTCGGCATGATGGTCTCGGCCCGCGGCATCTCCAAGTGGTACACCAAGGGCCAGCCGGTCTCGGGCCTCACCGAACAGTTCAACTTCATCGGCACCGGCATCTGGCCCGTCGTGATCTTCCTCGTCGTTGCCGTCATCTTCCACATCGCACTGCGCTACACCCGCTACGGCAAGTTCACCTATGCCATCGGCGCCAATGTGCAGGCCGCCCGCGTCTCCGGCATCAATGTCGAATCCCATCTCGTGAAGGTCTACGCCATCGCCGGTGCGCTCGCAGGGCTTGCCGGTGTCGTCACCGCCGCCCGCGCCCAGACCGCGCAGGCCGGCATGGGCGTGATGTACGAGCTCGATGCGATCGCCGCCACCGTCATCGGCGGCACCTCGCTCGCCGGCGGCGTCGGCCGCATCACCGGCACGGTCATCGGCACCGTCATCCTCGGCGTCATGACCTCGGGCTTTACCTTCTTGCGCGTCGATGCTTTCTACCAGGAGATCGTCAAAGGCGTGATCATCGTGGCGGCCGTCGTCGTCGACGTCTACCGCCAGAAGAAGCGCAAGACGTAATAAAACCCTCGCGGTTCGCCGCGGCGCTTTTGCGGGGCGAGCGTATCGCCTCGCCCCTCCTCCCGCATGGTCCCCAAGCATGCGGCTTACTTGAGAGAATGAAGATGACTGTGAGATTTGGTCTTCTCGGCGCCGGCCGCATCGGCAAGGTCCACGCCAAGGCCGTCACGGGCAATCCCGACGCCGTGCTCGTCGCCGTCGCAGATGCCTTTCCTGCCGCCGCCGATGCCATCGCCAAGCAATATGGCTGCGACGTGCGCACCATCGAGGCGATCGAAGCCGCCAAGGATATCGACGCCGTCGTGATCTGCACGCCGACCGACACCCATGCCGACCTCATCGAACGTTTTTCCCGCGCTGGAAAAGCCATTTTCTGCGAAAAGCCGATCGATCTCGACGTCGACCGCGTGCGCGCCTGCATGAAGGTGGTGCAAGAGACCAAGGGCAAGCTGATGGTCGGCTTCAACCGCCGCTTCGACCCGCATTTCATGGCCGTGCGCAAGACCATCGACGACGGCAAGATCGGCGACGTCGAAATGGTCACCATTACCTCGCGCGACCCCGGCGCCCCGCCGGTCGATTACATCAAGCGTTCCGGCGGCATCTTCCGCGACATGACGATCCACGACTTCGACATGGCCCGCTTCCTGCTCGGCGAAGAGGTCGCCTCGGTGTCGGCGACCGCCGCCGTTCTGGTCGATCCGGAAATCGGCAAAGCCGGCGACTATGACAGCGTCTCCGTCATCCTGCAGACCAAGTCCGGCAAGCAGGCCATCATCTCCAATTCGCGCCGCGCCACCTATGGCTACGACCAGCGCATCGAGGTGCACGGCTCCAAGGGCGCCGTCTCGGCCGAAAACCAGCGCCCGGTCTCCATCGAAATCGCCAATGGCGACGGCTATACCCGCCCGCCGCTGCACGATTTCTTCATGACCCGCTACACGGAAGCCTACGCCAACGAAATCGCCGCCTTCATCGCCGCGATCGAAAAGGGCGCCACGATCACCCCCTCCGGCGCCGACGGCCTCGCCGCACTGGCCCTTGCCGACGCCGCCGTCAAATCCGTCGAAGAAAAACGCCAGATCTCCGTCGCCTGACGGATCACAACTCCCAAGGCAACTGGCCGGGCGATGAC
>NZ_JBLZPH010000190.1:0-1007 GCF_049199205.1 Shinella sp. M31
ATGGCAAAGAGCAAGTTTGAGCGCAACAAGCCTCACGTAAACATCGGCACGATCGGCCACGTCGACCACGGCAAGACGTCGCTGACGGCAGCGATCACGAAGTACTTCGGCGAGTTCAAGGCGTACGACCAGATCGACGCTGCTCCGGAAGAAAAGGCGCGCGGCATCACCATCTCGACGGCACACGTCGAATACGAGACGCCGAACCGTCACTACGCGCACGTCGACTGCCCCGGCCACGCCGACTACGTCAAGAACATGATCACCGGTGCTGCCCAGATGGACGGCGCGATCCTGGTTTGCTCTGCTGCTGACGGCCCGATGCCGCAGACCCGCGAGCACATCCTGCTCGCCCGCCAGGTCGGCGTTCCCGCAATCGTCGTGTTCCTCAACAAGGTCGACCAGGTCGACGACGCCGAGCTCCTCGAGCTCGTCGAGCTGGAAGTTCGCGAACTTCTGTCGTCCTACGACTTCCCGGGCGACGACATTCCGATCGTCAAGGGTTCGGCTCTGGCCGCTCTGGAAGATTCGGACAAGAAGATCGGTGAAGACGCGATCCGCGAGCTGATGGCCGCTGTCGACGCCTACATCCCGACGCCCGAGCGTCCGATCGACCAGCCGTTCCTGATGCCGATCGAAGACGTGTTCTCGATCTCGGGCCGTGGTACGGTTGTGACGGGCCGCGTCGAGCGCGGTATCGTCAAGGTTGGTGAAGAAGTCGAAATCGTCGGCATCCGTCCGACGTCGAAGACGACGGTGACCGGCGTTGAAATGTTCCGCAAGCTGCTCGACCAGGGCCAGGCCGGCGACAACATCGGCGCACTGGTTCGCGGTGTGAACCGTGACGGCGTCGAGCGTGGCCAGATCCTGTGCAAGCCGGGTTCGGTCAAGCCGCACAAGAAGTTCATGGCTGAAGCCTACATCCTGACGAAGGAAGAAGGCGGCCGTCATACGCCGTTCTTCACGAACTACCGTCCGCAGTTCTACTTCCGCACGACGGACGTGAC
>NZ_JBLZPH010000191.1:0-205 GCF_049199205.1 Shinella sp. M31
AGGTGCTGAAGACCGAGGAGCCGTCGGGCCGCAAGGCGGGCGTCAAGGTCAAGTCGGTCGCCGAGCTGGTCGAAAAGCTCAAGACCGAAGCCGGCGTGCTTTGATCCGGAAGATTTGAGGAGATTACGAACATGGCCATTCTTCTTCTGGCAGACCACGACAATGTTAGCCTTTCCGACCAGACCGCCAAGGCGCTGACGGCAGC
>NZ_JBLZPH010000192.1:0-239 GCF_049199205.1 Shinella sp. M31
GTGAGGTAGAGATGAACTCGAAAGTTTTCGATCGGCCGGTTTATATTCTGGAACGCAAAGAACTGGTTCGCGAAGTGGCCTGTCTGGGCGACGCCATCGATCTTCTGGAGGATTGGCCGCAACACGATCGCGACCTGGTTCATGATGCGACCTTGAAGACCTGCTACATGGCCTGGGATGGGCACAAGCCGTTGAAGGTTGCGCGCGACGCCATTCGGTCCTTCGCGAAGAGAAAGGGC
>NZ_JBLZPH010000193.1:0-277 GCF_049199205.1 Shinella sp. M31
CCGTTCCATCGACAACAGTCTCGAAACGACACAGGCACGCGTCTCCTCCGGCCTGCGCGTCGAAACCGCCGCCGACAACGCCGCCTATTGGTCGATCGCCACGACCATGCGCTCGGACAACCGCGCGATCTCCACCGTCGCCGCCGCCTTGGGCCTCGGCGCCGCGAAGGTCGATACCGCCTATACGTCGCTGGAAAACGTCATCGACGTGATGAGCGAGATCAAGGCGAAGCTGGTCGCCGCGCGCGAACCGGGCGTCGACAAGACCAAGATCAAC
>NZ_JBLZPH010000194.1:0-246 GCF_049199205.1 Shinella sp. M31
CGTCAAGATTCCGGAACAGGCCAACAAGTATCCCGGCCAGCTTTCGGGTGGCCAGCAGCAGCGTGTGGCGATCGCCCGCTCGCTCTGCATGAAGCCGAAGATCATGCTGTTCGACGAGCCGACCTCGGCGCGTGATCCGGAAATGGTCAAGGAAGTGCTCGACACGATGGTGTCACTGGCCGAGGAAGGCATGACCATGCTGTGCGTGACGCACGAAATGGGTTTTGCCCGCCAGGTGGCCAACCG
>NZ_JBLZPH010000195.1:0-301 GCF_049199205.1 Shinella sp. M31
CGGTCGTGGCGTCGAGGTGGGCGAACGAGGTGGCCGGCGCGGGGTCGGTCAAGTCGTCGGCGGGAACGTAAATGGCCTGGACCGAGGTGATCGAACCCTTGGTCGTGGTCGTGATGCGTTCCTGCATCTGGCCCATGTCCGTGGCGAGCGTCGGCTGATAGCCCACGGCCGACGGGATACGGCCGAGCAGAGCCGACACTTCGGAACCTGCCTGCGTGAAGCGGAAGATGTTGTCGACGAAGAACAGAACGTCCTGGCCCTTGTCGCGGAAGTCTTCAGCGATCGTCAGACCCGTCAGAGC
>NZ_JBLZPH010000196.1:0-813 GCF_049199205.1 Shinella sp. M31
GGCGTCGCCTTAACCGCCTGGTTGGAATTGACTTGGTATCGGGTTTTCATGACCGAAGCCCCGCATGTCCACTTCAGACGCCACCGCTTTCCCGCTGAGATCATTGCCCATGCCGTATGGCTCTATTATCGGTTCCCGCTTAGCTTTCGCGACGTTGAGGATCTGTTAGCTGAGCGCGGCATCAACGTCTCATTCCAGACGGTCTCGGAATGGGCGGCGAAGTTCGGCCTGAAGCTTGCTCATCAGCTCAGACAACGCTCACGCGGCCACTTTGCCGACAAGTGGCAGCTCGATGAGATGGTGGTGACGATCAAGGGAAATAGGTTCTGGCTGTGGCGCGCCGTCGATGCGAACGGCTACGTCCTCGACGCCCTGCTGCAAAGCCGGAGGAACAAAGCAGCAGCCCTGCGTTTGATGCGCAGACTGCTCAAGGACCAGGGTGCCGCCCCGCGCGTGGTGGTGACCGACAAGCTGCGTTCCTATTCGGCCGCAAAGTCCCAGTTGATGCCGGGCGTCGAACATCGCTCGCACAAGGGATTGAACAACCGAGCTGAGAATTCTCATCTTGCTGTGCGACGGCGAGAGCGACGTATGATGCGGTTCAAGTCCGCGCGACAATGTCAGCGTTTCGTTTCAACTCACGGCCAGATCGCCAATCTTTTCCTTCTTCACCGGAAATGCTTGTCCGCCGCAGACCATCGCCAGCTTCGCACTCACGCCATCTCGATCTGGCGTGAAATCGCTGGCTCGATCGCCGCCTGAAACACGGCATACGCCCTAAACGCCAGCTTCCAACACTTAAGGCGACGCCAC
>NZ_JBLZPH010000197.1:0-263 GCF_049199205.1 Shinella sp. M31
GTTCTGAAACTCTCAAGGCCTCGTTCAAGGTGCTTGTCGAAGACGGTAACGAGGACGGCTCCGTACCAACCACGTCGCCATTCATTCTGACCGTCACGCCCGTCAACGATGCGCCTAAGCTGACGGGTGATCTCAAAGCCACCGTTTCTGAAGGAGGCATTTATACGCTGACCGCTGCCGATCTGGGCTTTAGCGATGCCGACGACGGCGCCACCGGGGTCAGGTTCACGGCCTCAAGCGTCGTCAACGGTACGCTGCTGGTC
>NZ_JBLZPH010000198.1:0-305 GCF_049199205.1 Shinella sp. M31
TCGCTGAAGGTGAAGGTCACCAGCGAGGTCTCGCCGGCTGCCAAAGCGGTGTCAGCTACGACGATGGTTGCGGTCGGGCGCTGAGTATCGATGCTGTAGTTGTTGGAGCTGGTGGTGCCGCTTCCCGTGTTGCCCGAGCCGTTCGCCACACCGGTATTGTCGAGTGTGATAAGGTTGGTCGCGTCGGTTACGCCGGCGTTCGGCGTCAAGGTAGCAGTCCAGGTGACGCCGCCATCGGACGAACTGACGGAGCTCAGCATGCCGTTGGCGATCGTCAGATCGGCATTGGTGAAACCGTTGACGGC
>NZ_JBLZPH010000199.1:0-288 GCF_049199205.1 Shinella sp. M31
GGAACTGGGGGAGGGGCTTGGCGAATTCGTCTTCCGCGTCGCCGTGCCGCTCCTGCTCTTCCGCACCATAGCGGAAGCCGAATTTGCCGGCGATGCGCCCTGGCGCATCTGGGTCGCCTATTTCGGCGGCGTCGCCGTCACCAGGACGGTGGCACATCTGATCGCGACGATCGGCTTCAAACGCGACCGGCGCATCGGCGTACTGGCCGGCGTCTCCGCCGGCTTCGCCAACACGGTCTTCATCGGCCTGCCGCTCGTGGCGCGCGTCGTCGGACAGGATGGTCTTGT
>NZ_JBLZPH010000002.1:0-26236 GCF_049199205.1 Shinella sp. M31
TATCCTTCGTGTGCACCTGGAAGGCGGCATTGTTGACGAGGATGTCGAGCCCGCCGAGATCCTTGACCACGCATTTCACCGTCTGCGCGCAGAAGGCCTTGTCCTTGACGTCGCCCGCAAAGGCAATGCAGCGCCGCCCCTCCGCCTCGACGGCGGCGATCGTCTCCTTCGCATCCTCACCCTCTGCAAGATGGGCGATGGCGACATCCGCGCCCTCGCGAGCAAAAAGCACGGCAACGGCGCGCCCGATGCCGGAATCGCCACCGGTGATCAGCGCCACCTTATCCTTGAGCTTCCCCGAGCCCTTGTAGAACGGCGCATCATACATGGGCGGCGGGTCGATCTTCGCCTCGTTTCCGGGCTTAGCCTGATGCTGTTTGGGAAAAGGGGGCACGGGATAGAGCCGCGCGCCGGCCTGCATGGCCTTCGGCTCTTCGCTCCCGCCCTTTTCGTCGGCTTTCGCCACTTCGTCCTGAATGTCCTGCTGCTTGGCGGCCGTGCGGGCGGATTGGCTGCGGTTCATGAAAGCCTCCTCACAGTTCAGTGGGACGGATATTGTCGACGCGGACGGTGCCGGCGACCACTTCGCGCGGGCCTTCAAGCGGATAGGTGCCAGCCGCTTCGTCAACGACGGTATAGAGTTTCTCGCTACGGAAGGCGCTCGACGAAGTCGTGGAATTTCCGTCGCCAGGCAGCGCGTCGATCTCCATGAAGTCCAGCTCCGCTTCCGCCGCGACAACGCGTGCATCCCCGCTGGAGCGCGCCCGCACCACGACCTCGCCCTGGTTGGGCGCAAGATCCCAGTTCGGGTCGGTGGCAGCGGCGATCGGAATAAGGCGGTAGAGCTTCAGCTGTTCGGGATCCGAATAGTCGACGACAGGCGCCGGCGCATCTTGCCGCGGCGCGTTTTCATCGAAATTGACCGACCAGTCGCCGGCGCGCGCCTTCTCCATGCTCGGCGGGGTCCGGTGAAGCGTGGCATCGTCGCTGTCGGTGATGATGCGCGGCTTGGTGCCGGCGATGTCGTCATTGCTAGGCCCAGCCTGCGATACGGCAAATTGCGGCACGGCATCAGCCTCGATGATCTCTTTGCGCCCCGTCTGAGCGGAAACGACGCCTTTGGCGCCCGGTACCGTGCGCGGCTCGACGGGCAGCACCTGCTCGTCTTTCTCCTCATAGCCGACCTCGCGGCGCCCGGCGTCATGCATAGCCTGGTCGCCGGAGACCTCGCCGGCAAACTGTTTGAAGTAGCCGGAAATCTTGTTCATCACGCCCATGATCTGTTCCTCACAGTTTGGTTTCGAGGCGGGCCATTGCCGCCCTCAGGATACCGCGCAGCTCGTCGTCTGCGATCTGCTGGGCGGCGAAGGCGGCGTCGGGCTCGATGCCCGGGTCCTCCTCGTGGTCGCTGACCGTTTCATTGTCGCGCGCCATGGCGACGAGCGCCGCCCGCGCCTCGGGAATGGTCGCGACGGTGCAAACAAGCTCGACCAGCAGGCGCCGGTGGGCGTTGATCCTGCCTTCGAGATGGATGGAATTGCCGATGCTCATGCCGCGCCTCCCATGATGTTTGGCTAACGGGAGCACCCGTGGATTGTTCCAGCGGCTGTGGGCACCCGGCCGCCTGCGGCAAAAAAACTGGCTTTTGGCGGGCACAATCTGCTATAAGGATCGTTCAAACGCTTTCGACGGTTCCGGGGATTCTTCTCCGGAGACCGTTTTCTTTTGCGTTCACGCAGGCGAAAGCTTGCGCGGCGCGGTCTGAAGGACGGGATAAAATGGTTGAAAAGGTACCGATGACTCACGGCGGTTTCGTCAAGCTGCAGGAAGAACTGCGCTGGCGTCAGCAGGAAGAGCGTCCGCGAATCATCGAGGCGATTGCCGAAGCGCGCGCCCATGGCGACCTTTCGGAAAACGCCGAGTACCATGCCGCCAAGGAAGCCCAGAGCCACAATGAAGGCCGCATCACGGAACTGGAAGACTACGTCGCACGCGCCGAGGTCATCGACCTTTCAAAGATGTCCGGCTCGAAGATCAAGTTCGGCGCCAAGGTGAAGCTCGTCGACGAGGACACCGAGGAAGAGAAGGTCTACCAGATCGTCGGCGACCAGGAAGCCGACGTGAAGCAGGGCCGCATCTCGATTTCCTCGCCCATCGCCCGCGCCCTCATCGGCAAGGAAGTCGGCGATTCAATCGAAGTGAACGCGCCCGGCGGCTCCAAGGCCTACGAAATCCTCGCCGTCACCTGGGGATAACAGCCGCCTCATGCCGTTTGTAGAGGACATGCGGGACGTCGACGTCATCGCACCGAACTTCAAACGCCGCCTGTCGGGCGTCACCTCCACGATCATCCAACTCGTCCCGGTGCAAAACGCGCTTGGACAAAAGGTCGTGACGCTCGGGCCGGGATTGCCGGAGACCTTGCCGGCAATGCGGTGGCGCGACCTCCTCTGCCTCTGGCAGGCTCCGAGCGGGCGGTCGGCCCGCATCTGGCATGCCCGCCGCAACATCGAAATGCTGCCCGGCATCGTCTTGCGCGATGTGCTGCGTATGAAACTGAAGCTCGTCTTCACCTCCGCCTCGCAGCGTCGGCACAGCCGCTGGACGAGATTTCTCGTCGCCAGAATGAATGGTGTCATCGCGACAAGCCGTAGGACATCCTCATATCTCAGCGTACCGAACACCGTCGTGATGCACGGCATCGACATCAACAGGTTCTCGCCGCCTGAAAACAGAGCTGCCGCCAAGGCGGCGTGCAACCTCGATCCCGGCCAGAAGATTGTCGGCTGCTTCGGCCGCGTTCGCCATCAGAAGGGCACCGACCTGTTTGTCGATGCGATGATCGACCTTCTGCCGTCCCGGCCGGATTGGTCGGCCATCGTCGCCGGGCGAACGACCGCACAGCATGCCGCCTTCGACGCGGACCTCAGAAGAAGGGTCGAAGCCGCGGGGCTTTCCGGGCGCATCCTCTTCGTCGGGGAGCATACCGATATAAACCGATGGTATCGAGCACTTGACCTGTTCATCGCTCCTCAACGGTGGGAAGGCTTCGGCCTCACGCCGCTCGAGGCCATGGCGAGCGCCGTTCCGGTCGTTGCCTCCGACGTCGGCGCCTTCCCGGAGCTGATCGTCACCGGGGAACAGGAGACAGGCCTCATCGTCAAGGCAGCCGATCTTTCCGCCATGACCCAGGCAGCCCGCACCTTTCTTGATGACGACAGTCGGCGGGAGGCGGCCGGAGCGCGCGGCCGGCTTCACGTTGCGACCCGTTTCGCCATAGAAAATGAAGCCGCAGGCGTGAACCGCGTCTATATGTCCGCATTGGACGGCGGCCGAGCGTAAGGCCTGATAGAGCCTCCGGCAAAGTCCAAAGGATATAGGATAAGAGATGGTCAACGTAGTCTGCATCAAATGGGGGACGCTTTACGGCCCCAACTACGTCAACAATCTACGGCGTGGCGTTGCCAAACATCTGAACCGACCCCACCGTTTCGTTTGTTTCACCGATGATCCCGCAGGACTCGACGGTGATATCGAGACCTTTCCGATCCCGGAACTCGGACTGCCTGAGGGGCATCAGGACCGTCGCTGGCGCAAGCTTGGCCTCTTTCATCGCGAGCTCGCGGACCTGACCGGCACGACGCTGTTCCTCGATCTCGACCTTGTAATTGTCGACGACATCGATTGCTTCTTCGACTATCCGGGGGAATTCCTGATCATCCGCGACGACGACCTGTTTCGCGCAAAGCCATTGCGCAAGCTCAATCCCGCGCGCGACCGCTTCCTGCACTCCGTCGGAAACAGCTCCGTCTTCCGCTACGAGATCGGCGCGCACAGCTATATTCTCGACGCCTACCTTACCGACCCGGCCGCCGCGACGGCGAAGTACGAGATATCCCAGCAGTTTCAGAGCGCGCAGCTTGCCCAGCGCGGACATCTGCAGTATTGGCCGCGTGAATGGTGCGTGAGCTTCAAGAATGCCTGCGTGCCGCGTCATTTCAAGAGTTACTGGCAGGCTCCTGTTTTACCCAAAGGCGCCCGTATCGTCGTGTTTGCCGGCGAACCGAAAATGGGCGACGTTCTCATCGGCAAGGGACAGAAATGGTACCGACGCATCGGGGACGTTACCTGGCTGCGCAATGCATGGAACGGATAAGCAGAGATGGCCAGGCCAATTTCCCCTCCCCCGCATTTCGATGACAAATCTCCCTGGGGAACGTATCGGCCCGGCCTCCTGACGGGGATGGCGCTGGCGCTGGCACATATTGTTCCGGGTGTCTTGAAGCCCCTTGCTGTCGTTCTGCGACGGAACGTGAAGTATCACCGGGCGCAACCTCTCGACTTGGAAATCCGCGGTCTGAAGCTGAGACTTTTGCCACGGGGCAACATTTCCGAAGAAAAGTATTATACGAGCCCACGGCTTTTCGACCCGGCAGAATTTTCGGTACTCGAACGTGCTTTGAAACCGGGCGGTGTCTTCATCGATATCGGCGCGAATGCCGGGATTTATAGTCTTCATGCACATAACTGCATGAACGGTCGCGGCCGTATTCTCGCCGTCGAGCCGGATTCGGAAATGGCGCGGCGCCTTGCGTTCAATCTTCAGACAAACAACCTGCGTGATATCGAGGTTATTCCGCTGGCGCTCAGCGATCGTGAAGGCTTTGCGGATTTCTTCGTCAATCCCAACCAGCGCGGCACCAACACGCTCGAAACGAACTCGAAAGCCGGACCGGCTCGTCAGACACAAACCGTTCGCGTACAGGTTGGAACTCTGCTCGCCTTGTTGCAGAGCAAAAAGATAGAAAAAATTGATGCCCTCAAGATCGACGTGGAAGGTTACGAGCACGCCGTCTTCGGCCATTTCTTCGCCAATGCGCCTGCATCCCTGTTCCCGCGCGTCATCATTTGTGAATTCAGCCCTGACAGCGCTAGCGGAACGGCGAAGCTGCTCGAGGCTGCCGGTTATCGATGCAGCCGGAAGACAAACTTAAATCTGATCTATGAATGTGGCTGACCCATCATGCGGACCAGCGTCCTTATTTCGACCTATAATGCGACGGCCTGGCTGGAGAAGGTCCTTTGGGGCTATTTTAACCAAACCGTTCTCGATTTTGAAATCATTATCGCCGACGACGGTTCGAAGCCCGAGACGGCAGCATTGATCGCGCGGATTTCCGCGGAGAGCCCAGTGCCGATCGTCCATGTCTGGCAACAGGACGACGGTTTTCAAAAATGCCGTATCCTCAACAAGTCCATTGCGGTGAGCACTGGAGAGACCTTGTTCATCACGGATGGCGATTGCGTTCCCCGTTCGGATACGATCGAAGCCCACAGGCGTCTGGCGAGACCTGGCCACTTCCTGAGTGGCGCGTACTTCAAGCTACCGGAAGACGTGTCGAAGCGCATCGATAGAACAAGCGTTGAGACAGGCCAGGCCTTCACCATGTCATGGCTCGTGCGTAGCGGCATGCGTCCTAACAGCAAGTATCTCAAGCTGTTGATAAAACCGCCGTTTGATACCCTGTTTAACTTTCTCTCACCGGCCCGCAGGACCTGGAATGGACACAATGCGTCCTGTCTCAAGGCGGATGCCGTCAGGATCAACGGTTTCAACGAGGACATGCAATACGGAGGCCTCGACGTGGAGTTCGGCCTTCGGCTTCAACATTCCGGTATCAAGCATCGCCATATACGCTATTCCACCCTAATGCTTCATCTGCATCACGGCCATGGCTACGTAACACCGGAAATGCGGCTCAACAGCCGGCGTGTGAAGGAGAATACGCGCTCGCAAAAGCTTATATGGGCCGAACGCGGGCTAGATCAGTGGCGCAGCGCAGACGGCAGCGCGAAGCTTGGCGAACAGGACCGCGTGACACGTTATCCTGCCGTCGGTCGAAATTGATAGCAGTCTAGAAGCGCAGATAACTCGCAAGAGGAAGCCGGGATGGCACGTAAGAAAACCAAATTAGAGGCTTTCTTCTCCTTTAGCCGACATCGCAAGCGCTGGGGTGCCGGCAAACATAGCGGGCTTGCAAACGATCTCGAACCATTGAAGCACACGCTGATCGAGCAAAGCGACCAGGTGGCGAGAACCCATCATATTGCCTCGCTCGACGAACATCTCGCCAATCTTCGGGTCGAATTCGCCGGGCAACCGGAGTTACTTTACGAACACGGCAAACTCATCATCTTGATCCGTCGCGGATTCGAAATTGCGCAAAATTATGCACGCTTCCGCCGCCTTTGGGACGAGGAGAGCGCTTTTCTCTGTGAAAAGCTCAATTTGCGCTGGCTGGTTTCAGCCGCAGACACAATCGCAGACCATGATTCCGACATGGGGCAGCGGGCGATTGGCATGGTTACCTCTACGCTGGCCAATACTGTCAAAATCTATGAAACCGATCGGTTCCTCTTCGGCACGTCTTCCAAGGACCCCCTACCTGCGCGCATGGAGGATCTGGAACAAAACCGACGCAACCTGTTTGACGGCATGCGCCTCTTTCTCGTCGGCTCGGACGATACGCTGCGTAACATGCGCTGGAGGCTGGAGCCGTTCTTTTCGCAGGGTGCGGCCGGTGAACTGGCCCGGACTGTCTATGATCGCATGCAGGTGCATGACACAGCATTTTCGCGCCTGCGCAACCTGCATCATCGTGACCGAACGCGCTGGTGGTAGCGCAACGCTACAGCTCCACCAACCCAACCTTCTTCACCTGCCGGATCGTCAGCATGGTGCGCACGGTATCGACCTGCGCGTTGGCCGTCAGTTCCTCGATGACGAAATCCTGGAAGCGGGTCAGGTTTTCGGCGACGCATTGCAGCAGGAAGTCGCTGTCGCCGGAGACCATCCAGGCCTGACGGACCATGGGCCATTCGCCGGTAGCGGCTGCGAAGGCCTTGAGGTTGGCTTCGGACTGGTGCTTGAGGCCGACCATGCAGAAGGCGACGAGATCGAAGCCGAGCGCCGGCGCATTCAGCATCGCAGTGTAGCCTTCGATGATGCCGGCCTCTTCGAGCTTGCGCACCCGGCGCAGGCAGGGCGGCGCGGAGATGCCGGCGCGCGCGGCCAGCTCCACATTGGTCATCCGGCCGTCGGCCTGAAGCTCTTTCAGGATGCGGATGTCGATGGCGTCGAGTTCGGCGCGAAACATGGGAATGGTCAAACCTTTCGGGAAGGCGACCGGAAGTGACCCGAATCGCCGCATCAGCGCAACATTGTTACCGCAAGCGGCACAAATATGTCACGCGCCTTCGCTTGCCTGTTGGCAAAGCGCCTACAACACTTGAAACTGGGCGCACTCCCCTCATAAATGAGCGTTGAAGAGATACACGCTGGCCCGTGCCCTGACGCTTAAGCGCGGGCAGGCCGATTGAGGGGCCCTTTTGCCCCGGAAGGAACGACCATGTCCATCCCCTCTGCTTCCAAGCGGCACGTCAAGGTCCTGATCATCGGATCCGGCCCCGCCGGTTACACCGCCGCCATCTATACCGCCCGCGCCATGCTGGAGCCGGTCTTGATCGCCGGCATGGAACAGGGTGGCCAGCTGATGATCACCACCGATGTCGAGAACTATCCGGGTTATGCCGATCCGGTTCAGGGTCCGTGGATGATGGAGCAGATGCTCAAGCAGGCGAGCCATGTCGGCGCCGAGATCGTCAACGATCTCGTTACCCATGTCGATCTCGACGTGCGCCCCTTCCGCATCTCCACCGACAGCGGCACCGAATGGACCGCCGACGCGCTAATCATCGCCACCGGCGCCAAGGCCAAGTGGCTCGGCATCGACACCGAGCACAAATTCATGGGCTTCGGCGTTTCGGCCTGCGCCACCTGCGACGGCTTCTTCTATCGCAACAAGGACGTCATCGTGGTCGGCGGCGGCAACTCGGCCGTGGAAGAGGCGCTTTACCTCTCCAACCTCGCCAGGACCGTGACGGTCGTGCACCGCCGCGATTCCTTCCGCGCCGAACGCATTCTTCAGGAACGCCTGTTCGCCAAGGAAAACGTCAAGATCGTCTGGGATCACGAGGTCGTCGAATATCTCGGCGCTGACCCGAAGCCGCCGATGCCGGCCTCCGTCAACGGCGTGAAGCTGCGCAACGTCAAGACCGGCGAGACGCGCGACGTGCTGACGGATGGCGTCTTCGTCGCCATCGGCCATGCGCCGGCCGTCGAGCTGTTCAAAGGCAAGCTGCGCCAGAAGCCGAACGGCTATCTCTGGACGGCGGCCGATTCGACCGCGACGGACGTGCCGGGCGTCTTTGCCGCAGGCGACGTCACCGACGATATCTATCGCCAGGCGGTCACGGCTGCCGGCATGGGCTGCATGGCGGCCCTCGAAACCGAAAAATACCTTGCAGGTCATATGCCTGTCGCAATTGCGGCCGAGTAGAAGCCGCCAACAAGGGGCGGCGGCATCGTACGACCGCCCACGTGGGAACAGCAAGATCAGCGACCAGGCGGGAAGCGAGCGCTCCCCGCCTTAGAGAGTTATGGGGGATAGAATGGCGCTCGACTGGGACAAGCTGCGGATTTTTCATGCCGCGGCCGAGGCCGGCTCCTTCACGCATGCGGCCGACAAGCTGCATCTTTCGCAATCGGCCATCAGCCGCCAGGTGAGCGCGCTCGAACAGGATGTCGGCATTAAGCTCTTTCATCGCCATGCCCGCGGCCTGATTCTGACCGAGCAGGGCGAAATCCTCTATCGCACCGCGCATGACGTGCTGATGAAGCTCGAAGGTGTGCGCGTCCAGCTGACGGAAAACACCGAAAAGCCGAGCGGCAAGCTGCGCATCACCACCACGGTCGGCCTCGGCCAGGGCTGGCTGACGGACAAGGTGCAGGAATTCCTGGCGCTCTATCCCGACATGCAGGTGCAGCTCATCCTCGACAACGAGGAGCTGGACGTGAACATGCGCCACGCCGACTGCGCCATTCGCCTGCGCGAGCCGCAACAGTCGGATCTCATCCAGCGCCGGCTGTTCACCGTGCACATGCACCTCTATGCCGCGCCCTCCTACATCAACCGCTACGGCGAGCCGCAGTCAATCGACGATCTCGACAATCACAAGATCATCACCTTCGGCGAACCGGCACCGAACTATCTGCTCGATGTGAACTGGCTGGAGATCGCCGGACGCGATTCCGACAATCCCCGCCCCTCGGTGCTGCAGATCAACAGCCAGACCTCGATTAAGCGTGCGGCCCTGCTCGGCATCGGCATCGCAATGCTGCCGGACTATATTGTCGGTCGCGATCCGGGACTTATCCAGCTGCCCGTCAGCGCCGATATACCGTCCTTCGATACCTATTTCTGCTATCCGAGCGAGATGAAGAACTCCGCGAAACTGAAAGTTTTCAGAGACTTCATCGTGGCCAAGGCGCGCAACTGGAACTTCTGAGAAAGGCCTCTTTCAAGGCCTGCGCCTTATGCATGGCTGGCATGCACATTAAAAGATTGATGTATGCCCAAAAAACCATCATATCGCCCGCAGCTGATGCATTTCGGTGGCTTTTTCCTCCCAGTGCCACCGCACCAGCTGTTCCCCTCTGGAGGTTTTATTACCTTCAAAACTATAAAGGGCCCAAGTTGATCTTGTGGCCCTCTTTTTTTGCCTTGAGACAGGCGGAACAGATTTTCAACCTTGCGACGAAAGTTGGCACCCGCTTCTCTTGAAGAAACGCAAGTCCTATCCCATATTCAGGCCAGCCAATGCACATGCGGTCTTTTCTCCTCCCAGTACCGCGCGTTGGCTGTTCCCCTCTGGAGGTTCTAAAACCTTCAACCTTGCAGGGCCCAGGCTTCGCTTGTGGCCCTCTTTTTTTGCCGATTTTTCTTTTGCAGATTTTTCGGAGCGACCCTTGTATCGGCAAGGCGCGAACCCAATATCGGTATTATCCGATATATCAATCGCCGAGCGCCGATAGACATGACCGAACCCGACACCGACGAAATCCTCAAGGCGCTTGCCCATCCCAAGCGACTGGAGATTCTGGCCTGGCTGAAGGAACCGCAGGTCCATTTCGCCGGACAGGAACATCCTCTCGAATTCGGCGTTTGCGCCGGACAGATCGAAAAGCGCTGCGACCTCTCGCAGTCCACCGTCTCCGCCCATCTCGCCACCCTGCAGCGTGCCGGTCTCGTGACGACGCGCAAGGTCGGCCAATGGGTGTTCTTCAAGCGCGACGAAGACAAGATCGCGGCCTTTCTCCACCACATCAACAGCGCTCTTTAAGCGCCCAAATCCTCCCAGCCAGAAGAAGGACTTCCCATGACCTCGCTCTTCGACCCCATCAAGATCGGCGACATCCAGCTCGCCAACCGCATCGTCATGGCGCCGCTGACGCGCAACCGTTCGCCGGGCGCCGTGCCGAACACGCTGAACGCCGCCTATTACGAGCAGCGCGCCTCCGCCGGCCTGCTGATCACCGAAGCCACCGCCATTTCCCACCAGGGCCAGGGCTATGCCGACGTGCCGGGCCTCTACAAGCCGGAAGCGCTCCAAGGGTGGAAGCAGGTGACGGACGCCGTGCACAAGGCGGGTGGCAAGATCGTCGTGCAGATGTGGCATGTCGGCCGGATCTCGCATGACACGCTGCAACCGAACGGCGGCAAGCCGGTCGCTCCCTCGGCGATCCGCGCCAAGTCCAAGACCTACCTGATCAATGCCGACGGCACCGGCAGCTTCGCCGAGACCTCCGAGCCCCGCGCCCTGGAAAAGGACGAGCTTCCCGGCATCATCGAGGATTATCGCCGTGCCGCCCGCGCGGCCATCGATGCCGGCTTCGACGGCGTCGAGATCCACGCCGCCAATGGCTACCTGATCGACCAGTTCCTGCGTTCGGGCAGCAACCAGCGCACGGACGAATACGGCGGCTCGATCGAAAACCGCGCCCGCCTGCTCTTCCAGGTCGTCGATGCCATCACCGCGGAAATCGGCGCCGGCCGCACGGCGATCCGCATCTCGCCGGTCACGCCGGCCAACGATGCCTTCGATCCGAATCCGCAGCCGCTCTTTACCCATGTAGTCGAAGGTCTCGCCAAATATGACCTCGCCTATATCCACATCATTGAAGGCGCCACGGGCGGTTCGCGCGAGCACCAGCAGGGTGAGACGCCCTTCGACTATGCAGCACTCCGCGCAGCCTATACGGCGGCCGGCGGCAAGGCAGCGTGGATGGTCAACAATGGTTATAACCGGGAACTGGCCATCGACGCCGTGGAGGAAGGCAAGGCCGACCTCGTCGCCTTCGGCAAGCTCTTCATCGCCAATCCCGACCTCGTCGAGCGCCTGAAGAACGATACAGTGCTGAATGCCCCGGATCAGGCCACCTTCTATGGCGGCGGCGCCAAGGGCTATACCGACTATCCGGCGCTGGAAAACGTTGCCTGACGCCTTGCACCTTCGCGGTGGTCGCTAGCCTTTTCGATCGGCCTCGCCTCACGAGGGCCGGATAGAGGAGGCAACCATCACCGGACGCCCGCGGAATCCTGCTCCGCGGGCGTTTTCTTTTTGCGCGCCTCGTCTACATCTACGGGTAGATAATCGAGGAACCCGCCGCCCATGTTTTCCAGCCTCCTGAAGGAACGTGTCCTGTTCGTCGGCCTCTTTGCCGCTATCGTCGCCTATGCGACGGAGCACAGCCTGCTGGAGATGGGGCGCCTTCCGGTGCTGATATCAGCCTTCGCGTTGGTCGTGGCCATCATCCTCGTTTCCACACGCATCGCCCATCATGCGGAAATCCTCGCCTCCAAGGTTGGCGACCCCTACGGGACGATGATCCTGACGCTCGCCGCCGTTCTGGTGGAGGTGGTGGTTCTCGCGATCATGATGCAGGGCGAGAGCTCGCCGACGCTGGTGCGCGACACGATCTACGCCGCCGTGATGCTCGACATCAACGGCATCCTCGGGCTTGCCGCCCTGCTCGGCGGCATCCGCCACGGCGAACAGCCCTATAACGACGATTCGGGAAAGACCTATGGCGTAATGATCCTGACCGCCATGGGTATTTCGATGATCGTGCCGGAATTCGTGCCGCGCGAAAGCTGGCACCTCTATTCCGCCTTCACCATCGGCGCGATGATCGCGCTCTATGGCGTCTTCCTGCGCATGCAGGTCGGGCCGCACAGCTACTTCTTCAGCTATGCCTATCCGCGCGCCGAGCGGAAGGAAGGCCTCCCCAGCAAGACGCCCGACGACAGCGAGCCTGCCACGCTCTCCATCGTCATCATCGTCATCGGCGTGGCATTGATCGGCGCGTTGGCCGAAGCCATGTCCGTGCTGCTCGGCGCCGGCCTCAAGGGAACGGGCGCACCGCCCGCGCTGATGGCTGTCATCGTCGCCGCCATCTCCGCCGCGCCGGAAATCCTGACGGCGCTGCGCGCAGCACTCGCCAACCGCATGCAGTCCGTCGTCAACATTGCCATGGGCGCCTCGCTCTCGACGGTCATCCTGACGGTCCCCGTCATGGAGGCGATCGCGCTCTATACCGGCCAGCCCTTCGTCATGGCCATGTCGCCGACCCAGACGGTGATGGTCACCATCACCCTGATCGCCGCCGCCATCAACCTCAACGACGGCGAAACCAACGCCATCGAGGGCATGACGCATTTCATTCTCTTCGCCACCTTCGTCATGCTGACGATGATCGGGCTCTAACAAAAAACCCGCCGTTTCCGGCGGGTTCTTCATGCGGTCTGTTAAGTCGCTTACTTGCAGGCGGCGCAGAAGCGCTGGATGCGCTTGCCGGCTTCCTCAAGCTGGGCTTCCGAGGTGGCATAGGAGATGCGGAAGTTCGGGCCGAGGCCGAAGGCCGAACCGTGCACGACGGCGACACCTTCCGCTTCCAGCAGTTCCGACACGAAGTCCTCGTCCGTCTCGATGACCTTGCCCGACGGCGCGGTTTTGCCGATCAGGCCCTTGCAGGACGGATAGACATAGAAGGCGCCTTCCGGCGACGGGCACTCGATGCCCTTGGCCTGGTTGAGCATGGAGACGATGAGGTCGCGGCGGCCTTCGAAGATCTTCTTGTTTTCCGGAATGAAATCCTGCGTTCCGTTGAGCGCCTCGACGGCGGCCCATTGGGCGACCGAGCAGGCGCCCGAGGTCTGCTGGCCCTGGATCATGTCCATGGCCTTGATCAGGTTCAGCGGGCCGGCCGCATAGCCGATACGCCAGCCGGTCATCGCATAGGCCTTGGAAACGCCGTTCATGGTGAGCGTGCGGTCATAGAGGCCAGGCTCGACTTCGACCGGGGTGGCGAACTTGAAGTCGCCATAGGTCAGGTGCTCGTACATGTCGTCCGTGAGCACCCAGACATGCGGGTGGCGCATCAGCACGTCGGTCAGCGCCTTCAGCTCGTCGTGGCTGTAAGCGGCACCCGACGGATTGGACGGCGAATTGAAGATGAACCACTTGGTCTTCGGCGTGATCGCCTTTTCCAGATCTTCGGCCTTCAGCTTGAACTTGTTTTCCTGGGTCGTCGCGACGAAGACCGGCGTGCCGCCGCACAGCGAGACCATTTCCGGATAAGACACCCAGTAAGGTGTCGGGATAACGACTTCATCGCCCGGATTCATCGTCGCCATGAAGGCGTTGAAAAGAATCTGCTTTCCGCCCGTGCCGACGATGGTCTGCGCAGCGGTGTAGTCGAGGCCGTTTTCGCGCTTGAACTTCTTGACGATGGCCTCGCGCAGTTCCGGGATACCGGCGACCGGCGTGTACTTCGTCTCGCCGCGGTTGATCGCGTCGATGGCGGCCTGCTTGATATTGTCGGGTGTGTCGAAGTCGGGTTCCCCCGCGCCTAGTCCGATGACGTCGCGGCCCTTGGCTTTCAGCTCGCGCGCTTTCTGGGAAACGGCGATGGTGGCGGAAGGCTTCACACGGGAAAGGGCGTCGGCAAGAAAGGCCATGATGGAGATGTCCTCATCGGGTTCAAAGGCGGCGTAGTGCCATGGACCCGGAGTACCAGGCTCCATAGCGGTTAGGTCTATGTCGAATGTGCGCAGGTCTTGCAAGCGCGGTGGGCGAAAAAAGCGGGAAATCCGGGCTTGCTCGCAAATTTTCATGAACGCCATCAACGGATCGAATGGATCGTGCGGCACCAGAAAAACAAAAACACCAATAGGTTGAGATAACACGGAACCATCAAGATTTTTACGCGAAAGATTAAGCCGGCATTAACAGATGCGGCATAGAATTACGCCGTCGGGATCGTCCAACCGAATGGTGCGCTGCATGAGCATTTTTTCCAATCTCGTCCGGCAGCCGGACGGCGCCTTCAGTGCCCGCTTCGGGCCCTATCTCCTGCAATCCGCCCTCCAGCCGATCTTTGCCGAGCGCGCCGATGGCCGTTTGCAGATCGCCGCGCTGAAGGGGCTTGTCCGCGCCAGCATCAACGATGTGCTCTGCTCGCCGGCCGACTTCTTTCACTATGTGCCGGAAGAAGAGCGCGCCGCCGTCGACGGCTTGTGCCGCAGCCTGCATATCCTGAATGCCGGCGCGCTGGGACGCCGCGATGTCTCGCTCATCGTCAATTTCAACGGCGGGCTCTATGTGACGCCGGAGGCCATTCGTCATGAGGTCGAACGGCTGCGGCTCGCCGCCCACCAGGCGGGCATGCCGCCGGCCTGCATCGCCTGCGAAATCCGTGAGCACCTGGAGGACGACCCCGACGTGCTGGCCCATTTTGCCGAGCGTCTGCACGAGGGCGGCTTTTCCATCGCCATCGATGATTATACCGGCGAAGACCGCGACCTCGGTCGCTTGCAGCGCCTCCAGCCGCAATTCGTGACCTTCGACACAGCCTGGCTTCAGGAATTCTCGGAAAATTCCGCGGGCCTCGCACTGCTCAGGGTTCTCGTCGGCCAGTTCAGCCACAAGAACATCCGTGCCATCGTGACCGGTATCGAGGATGCCGACATGATCGCCCGCTGCCGAGACATGGGCGGGCCGCTCATGCAGGGCTATCTGCTCGCCCGTCCGGAGCTCGCCCCGACGAGTTTCAATCTCACCTTCCCGCTGCTCGACGACGATGCCCTTGAAGCGGTCGCCGACGCACCCGCCGCAAGCCCGGTTGCGGCGCCCGAACCGCGCGCCCTGCGGCCCGTCCGGCAGTTCGGAAGAAGAGGTGTCTAAGACGGGAAACGGGAACAGTCTATTCGCCGGAAGAGGCTGAAATTCCCGCTTTTTTGGCCCGCCATCTTATCGCCACAATAAATGTCGGGCCTTGCCGCAATTCGGTCCTTGTCGCGCCGATTTCAGCGGGCTTTTTCACCGTCACGACAACCGAGAAAACTGGGGGACGCGATGTTTCTGGATGACGAGAAAGTGGGCAGCAGACCCAAGGCGCGCGAGTCCCGCGCCCTGTTCCTGATCGCCATGACCGCCCTGATCGCCTGCGCCATCATGGTCGTCGGCCTGATGTCGCCGCCGGCGGCCGCGCCCGGGCTCGATGCCATCACCACCTCGGGCATCCCGGCCGCCGCCTCGCAGGTCGACCCCACGCAAAAGTGAGACGCCGCACCCCGCACCGCCCTTGAAAGCTGTCCGCCTCTGGGCCAGTTAACGGCAAAGGCGGGAGAATGCGATGCGACGGTACGGACGAGATTTGAATGGCATTTTTGCGGGCGTGGCGATCCCCCTCCTCCTCGCCGTAATGATCGGCACGGCAAATGCCGAAGAGGCCGTCGAAGTCCCCAGCAAGAAAATCCCGCTCATCGTCGAAACCCTCGCGACGGGCCTCGAACAGCCTTGGTCCGTGGAGGTCCTGCCCGACGGCAGTTTCATCGTTTCGGAAAAGCGGGGCACCCTGCGTCTCGTAAAGGACGGCAAGGTTTCGGCGCCGATCGCCGGTGTGCCGCCCGTCTCGACAGAGGGCCAGGGCGGCCTGCTCGACATTGCGCTCGCGCCTGACTTCGCCACCAGCCGCACCCTCTATTTCACCTATAGCGCCCGTAGCGACGGCGGTGCCGGCACGGCGCTTGCCAAGGCACGCCTTTCGCAGGATGGTGCGCGGCTCGAGGACGAAACGCGCCTCTTCCTGATGAGCCGCCTCAGCCCCCAGGGCCAGCATTTCGGCTCGCGCATCGCCATCGCCAAGGACGGCAGCCTGTTCTTCGGCATCGGCGACCGGGGCGAGGAAACGCGCGCACAGGATCCACGCGACCATGCCGGCGCCATTCTGCACATCAATCCGGACGGCACTCCGCATGCCGACAATCCGTTCCTCGGCACCGCCAATGGCCTTCCGGAAATTTGGTCCAAGGGCCACCGCAACCCGCAGGGCCTGACCATTGATGCCAGGGACGGCACGCTGCTGTCCGCCGAGCACGGCGCCCGCGGCGGCGACGAGGTGAACACGCCGCAGCCCGGCCGCAACTATGGCTGGCCGCGCGTTTCCTATGGGCGGCACTACTCCGGCGCGGAATTCGAGCTCGGCTCGACGGCAAAAGGCTTCGAACAACCGCTCTATTATTGGGATCCGTCCATCGCGCCCGGTGCGATCGCCGTCTATCACGGCGCGATGTTCCCGGAATGGGACGGCAACCTGCTGATCGCCGCGCTGAAATTCCAGTTGCTCGCCCGGCTGGAGCGGGATGAAAGCGGCGCGGTGGTTTCCGAGGAACGGCTGTTTGACGGCGAATTCGGCCGCATCCGCGACGTCGTCGTCGCCCCTGACGGCGCGCTCCTGCTCCTGACCGACGACCAAGGCACGTTGCTGCGCGTCTCGCGCTCGACAGCAACGGAGTAACCCGCTCCGGTTAGACATCGACTATCAGCTATACTGGCAGCGCCCTCATCCTCGGCGCAATGCTTGCCGTAGAACTCCTGACGGAACTACTCAAAGCCGCCCTCCGCACACACGCGATCGAAGTATGCCGCCGTCGCTGCACCGCCACATGTCCTTTGGCGCCGCAATATAAAATCATACAAAATCAGGCAAAGCCCCATAAAATCTGCGGGATTTTTCGGCAATCGCCTGCAAATTGGCCAAAGTGAGGCATGTCCGGCGCATGTTAAAACTTTTGCTTGCCAATTCAACACAAACACATCAATCTTGCGCCGTTCGGGCAATTTGCGAACACGGGAAGACCTTGAATAAAAGCGCGCCGGAGACGCGAAACAATTCCGGGCAGCCTAGATCTGGACGGTTCCCAAGGGAACGGTGCGGCTGGCTGGCTGCGGTGAAAACAGGACCCTTTCCTCAACCTCGAGAACTGCCTGCCTAACGCCCCCAGGGGCAAAACTATATGCTGCCCGCCGCCAATATACGGGCAGAGAGAAAAGGACCTGACGCATGGCCGAGACTGGCACTGTTAAATTCTTCAACACCGAGAAGGGCTTTGGCTTCATCAAGCCCGACAACGGTGGTGCGGATATCTTCGTACACATTTCCGCTGTACAGGCTTCCGGCCTGAACGGCCTTTCCGAGAACCAGAAGGTAAGCTTCGACACGGAACCCGATCGCCGCGGCAAAGGCCCGAAGGCGGTTAACCTGCAGATCGACGGCTAAGCCGGAACAATCTCAGGATTTTCAAGTTGAAGCCCGGCAGAGATGCCGGGTTTTTTCGTTCAGCCTCCGTTCAGCCTCAGTTGGCTAGTTTGCTACCTATCGAACCGGCAGAGGGCCGGATCAAAAGGATCGACGTCATGAACAAAGTCCTCAAGACAATCGTGCTTCCGCTTGCCGTTGCCGCAACGACGCTCACCGCCACGGCCGGCGTCGTCGAAGCGCGCGATCGCAACCGGGATGGTTATTGGCGTGAAGGTGACAGCGGTTACCGCGACGACTACCGTCCGCGCCGTCATCACCGCGGCCATGGCGACCGCGACGCCCTTGTCGGCGGCGCACTCGGCCTTGCCACCGGCGTAATCATCGGCGGCGCGCTGGCCTCGCAGCCGCGCTACGTGGAGCCGGATTACTACCCGGAACCGGAACCCCGCGTGATCTACCGCCGCCAGCCGGTTTACACGCCGAGCTACGAACCGTGGACGCAGTCCTGGTTTGATTATTGCTCGCAGCGCTACCGCTCGTTCAATCCGCGCAGCGGCACCTATGTGGGCTATGACGGTCGCGAGCACTTCTGCACCGCCGGCTGATCCCGGCACGCAGTCCATCAAAAAGGCGGGCGCCGCAGGGCGCTCGCCTTTTTGTTTTCCGGCTTGTTGTTTCAAAGCCCCTTGAGATAGGGGTTCGTGCGTCGTTCCTCGCCGATCCGGCCACCTGGCCCATGGCCGCAGAGAAAGCCAACCTCGTCGCCCAGCGGAAAGACCTTGTCGCGGATCGAATCCAGAAGTTGCTGATGATTGCCGCCCGGCAGATCGGTCCGGCCGATCGAGCCCTGGAACAATACGTCGCCGAGATGGGCGAAACTCTGGTTGCGGTTGAAATAGATGACATGGCCCGGCGCGTGGCCCGGCGTGTGGTAGACCTCGAATTCATGCTCGCCGAAGGAGACCGTGTCGCCGTCTTCGAGCCAGCGGTCCGGCACGACATTGCTGACCTTCATCGGTACGCCGAACATCGAGGCCTGTGCTTCCAGCCGCTGGAGCAACGAGAGATCATCCTTGTGCGGGCCGATGATGTCGAGGCCGAGCGCGTCCTTCAGTTCCTTCGCACCGCCGGCATGATCGATATGGCCGTGCGTCAGCCAGATGGCCTTCAAGGTGATGCCGTTCTGCTTGACGGTCTCAAGGATCACCTCGACGTCGCCGCCGGGATCGACGATCACGCCCTCCTTCGTCTCCGTATCGAAGAGAATGGTGCAGTTCTGCTGGAAGGGGGTAACGGGAATGATGCCCGCCTGAAGCATGCCCATAGGGTCCTCGCTCGATTGCCGCGTTGCGACCGGTATAGCCGCTGCATCACGCGAAGACCAAGATGAATCAGCGCAGGCTCGCCATCTCCTGCGAGCCGGCTTTGACCGGAGCCGTTGCCAGCGTCGGCGATACGGTGGAGATGAGCAGCGCAACGACGGCGAGGTTGATCGCGACATAGACGAACGCCACCGGACGGAGGCTGGCGGCGACGGTGTTCTGCTGTTTCATCGGATTGCTCTGCATCGGTCTGTTCCCTGAACTTCGTGGCGGCGATACGCGCCATCTGTTGTCTCGTGTTTACAACGGTTCAGGAGTCCGGGCTGTTCCGGCAGGAACAGCTAATACAGACGAATGTGGCATGAATGCCACAATGTTCAGAGCGGCAGGGCTGTCGTCTCCTTCAATGTGTCGAGCACGATAGCTGTCTTCACATGCGAGACGGATTCATGTGGCAGCAGCACCTCGTTGACGAAGGCCGAGAGCGCCTGCAGGTTCGGCACAACGACCTTGATGATGTAATCCATCTCGCCCGTCAGCGAATAGGCTTCCAGCACCTCTGGCAGATTGGAGATGAGCTTGGCGAACCGCACCGCATTGTCGCGGTTGTGCGTGGCAAGCGTCACCGTCACGACGATGACGATGCCGAGGTCGAGCTTTTCGCGGTCGAGCTCCGCCCGGTAGGCGCGGATGATGCCCTCCTCCTCCAGCCGGATGCGCCGGCGTGAACATTGCGAGGGCGAGAGATTGATGCGCTCGGAAAGCTCGTTGTTCGTCAGGCGCGCATCTTCCTGCAGATGCGCGAGCAGTTTACGGTCGAAAGTATCGAGCTGCACGGATTTCTCTCCCAGCTACAAAATCATGCATGAAACTCGCACGGATTTGCAAAAACGCAAGCACTATGCACGCACATTGCATGGCTAACGCGCCATACTGTCTTTCATAGATTTCGTGGAGGACGAACGATGGGCCCTTTCCCGCATGATGCACCGACGGCAGTGATCTCGGCCGAAAACCCGGCCGGCACCGATGGCTTCGAGTTCGTCGAATTCGCACATCCCGAGCCGGAGAAGCTCGAAGAGCTATTCGCTCGCATGGGCTACAGCAAGGTGGCGACGCACCGTACGAAGGCGATTTCCGTCTGGCGCCAGGGCGACATCAATTACATCGTCAATGCCGAACCCGGCTCGCATGCCATGACCTTCGCCGGGGAGCACGGCCCCTGCGCCGCCTCGATGGCCTGGCGTGTGGTCGATGCCAAGCATGCCTTCGAGCACGCCGTCTCCAAGGGCGCGACGCCCTATGAAGGTGCCGACAAAGCGCTCGACGTCCCCGCCATCATCGGCATCGGCGGCTCGTTGTTGTACTTCATCGAGAAATACGGCGCCAAGGGCTCCGCCTACGACGCGGAGTTCGAATGGACGGGCGAGCGCGACCCGAAGCCCGCCGGCGTCGGCTTCTATTTCCTCGATCACCTCACCCACAATGTCTATCGCGGCAATATGGACACGTGGTGGGATTTCTACCGCGAACTCTTCGGCTTCAAGCAGATCCACTTCTTCGATATCGACGGCCGCATCACCGGCCTCGTCTCGCGCGCCATCACCTCGCCTTGCGGCAAGATCCGCATTCCGCTCAATGAATCCAAGGACGAGACGAGCCAGATCGTCGAGTATCTGAAGAAGTACAAGGGCGAAGGCATCCAGCACATCGCCGTCGGCACCGACGCGATCTACGACGCCACCGACAGGCTCGCCGCCAACGGCATGAAGTTCATGCCCGGCCCGCCGGATAACTATTACGACCGTTCCTATGTCCGCGTCGTCGGCCATGAAGAGCCGGTCGAGCGCATGAAGAAACATGGCATTCTCATTGACGGCGAAGGCGTCGTCGATGGCGGCATGACGAAGATCCTGTTGCAGATCTTCTCCAAGACCGTTATCGGGCCGATCTTCTTCGAATTCATTCAGCGCAAGGGTGACGAAGGGTTCGGCGAAGGCAATTTCCGCGCGCTCTTCGAATCGATCGAAGAAGACCAGATCCGCCGGGGCGTCATCGCAGCAGAATAAAAACCGCGGCAACCAAGCCATGCGGGGAAGGAAGAGGCGGTCGTTTTGCGGCCGCCTCTTTACATTCGTGGCACCTGAAAAACCCGGTGCACTCCGCACACGGGCAAATTGACTTATCCCAAATTTATCCGCACGTTGCAGATGCCGAATTTTTCGGCGACGGGCGCGCGGGCTCCAGATCGCGCCCCGATAGCGAGGCAAGCGTCCAACCCGGTCACTCTCTTTCCGGGCGGACCTTTCGGAGGGGAAGTCATGGAAGCATTGATGCCCATCATCACGCAGATCATCGCCGGCGCCGTTGGCGGCAACGTGGCGGGTGCGGCCCTGAAACAGGCGGCCGTTAGCGTGATCGTCCGCACCATCGTCGGCGCCATCGGCGGTATCGGCGGCGGTTTTCTTCTCCAGATGCTCGGCGGTGAAGCCGGCCTTTCCGGCCTTGTGGCCAACGGCATCGGCGGCCTCGTCGGCGGCGGGGTGCTGACGGGTATCGTCGGCGCGGTGCTCGGCAAGAAATAAGCGGCGGGTCTCACAAACAAAAGGCGGCCCTTTCGGGCCGCCCATTTCGTCCGCTATCGGGACAGCCGCTTATTCGGCAGCGGCTGCAACCGGATAGACTTCCTTCATATAGTCGTTCATCAGGTTTTCGCAGATCGTGCCCGGCGTGAAGCGATACGGGCCGATTTCCGAAACCGGCGTCACTTCGGCAGCCGAACCCGTCAGGAAGCACTCGGAGAAGTCCGACAGTTCCTCGGGCAGGATCGCCCGCTCGACGACCTGATAACCGCGGCGCTTGGCGAGCTCGATCACCGTACGGCGGGTGATGCCGTCCAGGAAGCAATCCGGTACCGGCGTGTGGATGACGCCGTCCTTGACGAAGAAGACGTTGGCGCCGGTCGCCTCAGCCACCTGGCCGCGATAGTCGAGCATCAGCGCGTCGGCATAGCCCTTTGCCTCGGCGGCGTGCTTGGAGATCGTGCAGATCATATAGAGGCCGGCGGCCTTCGACTTGGACGGCGCGGTCTTCGGATCGGGGCGGCGATATTCGGCGATGTCGAGGCGGATGCCCTTCAGCTTTTCGGCCGGATTGAAGTAGCTGCCCCACTGCCAGATGGCGATGGCGACGTTGATGCGGTTGTTCTGCGCCGAAACGCCCATCATCTCCGAGCCGCGCCAGGCGATCGGCCGCGCATAGGCTTCGGAAAAGCCCTGGCGCTTCAGAAGTTCGACGGTCGCCGCATCCAGCTCCTCGACGGAATAGGGAATCTTGAAGCCGAGGATTTCGGCCGATTTGTGCAGGCGCTGGTTATGTTCGGTGAGCTTGAAGATGCGCCCGCCATAGGCACGTTCGCCTTCGAACACCGCGCTTGCATAGTGCAGACCATGCGTCAGCACGTGAATCTTCGCGTCTTTCCAGTCGACGAATTCGCCGTTGAACCAGATTTGCCCGTCCAGCTGATCGAAAGGAACTGCCATGGTGTCATCCTCCGGCGCTCGCACGCCATTCTTTCTGTTGATTGTTTCGCCAGTTGCGGTCTAACCAGAAACAGGCAGGATTACCTGCCTGTAGGATAGTCCGGATTGGTAGCCGGGAAAACATCTGACAACGGCGCCCGGGACCGCAATTTACGGTGCGGACCCTAACAACGGTGAAAAAATATGTCAACAATACTGACGTATTTTTCCATAAATTACGCGGGGACGGCAAGGTATGAAAGGAAATGACAACGTGGCCAGACAGATGCCGGACAAACACGGCGCAAACGAGCTGCACCACGATGTGATGACGGGTGACGGGCGCATCGACTTCGAGATCATCGAGGGCCTGTTCTTCGCCTATCGCGACTTCATTTCCGATCCGGACGCCATTCTGGCCACGAGCGGCTTCGGCCGCGCGCATCACCGCGTGGTGCACTTCGTCAACCGCGAGCCGGGCATGACGGTGGCGGACCTGCTCGATACGCTGAAGATCACCAAGCAGAGTCTGGCGCGCGTCTTGAAGGAGCTGATCGATTCCGGCTATATCCAGCAGGTGGCAGGCCCCGAGGATCGTCGCCAGCGCAAGCTCTACCCGACCAAGGCGGGGCGTGAACTGGCGCTTGCGCTCGCCGAGCCGCAATCCCGCCGCATCGCCCGTGCATTCGAGGACATGAATGCCGGCGACCGCCGGGCGGTGGTGAAATTCCTCGCCGGCATGCAGAACGCCAAGAGCGAATGAGAACGGACAGGAGGAGAAGACGATGACCGCTGCCGGCGCGCCCTCCGATGATGCATCCCATCTGCTCGTCGTCGACGACGATACCCGTATCCGCGAACTCCTGAACCGCTATCTCAAGGAGCAGGGTTTTCGCGTGACGGTCGCGGGCGACGCGGACGAGGCGCGGCGCAAGCTGCGCGGGCTGGATTTCGACCTCATCATCATGGACGTCATGATGCCGGGCGAAAGCGGCCTGTCGCTGACCAAGAGCCTGCGCGATATCCGCCCCGTGCCGATCCTCATGCTGACGGCGCTCGCCGAATCCCAGGCCCGCATCGAAGGGCTGGAGGCCGGCGCGGACGACTATCTCTCAAAACCTTTCGAGCCGCGCGAACTGGTGCTGCGCATCAACAATATCCTGAAGCGCAACGCGCCGCCGACCACGCCGAAGATCGAACAGGTGATGTTCGGTCCCTACACCTTCTCCATCGTGCGCAAGGAGCTGAAGCGCGGCGGCGACGCCATCCGCCTCACCGACCGCGAACAGGAGATCATGCTGCTGTTTTCGCTGCGTGCGGGCGAAACCATCCCGCGCCATGAACTGATCGGCGAAGAAACAGAAGTGGGCGAACGTACTATAGACGTGCAGATCAACCGCTTGAGGCGTAAGATCGAGGACGATCCATCCAACCCGGTGTGGCTGCAGACGGTGCGCGGCATCGGCTACCGACTGAGCGTAGAGCAGGGCTGACCGTGTGCAACTCCACCCATTTCCAGGAACAGTGTGAAACGGTTTTCCGTTCACGACCGTTCATGCGCACGATTTTGGAAACCGTCGTCCGATGACCACGTTCGAGACGTTCAAGCGCGATATCGAGCGCGCGCCGGTAGCCGGCTGGAAGCGCGTGGCGCGCTGGCTGCGTCGGCAGCTGCCGACGGGGCTCTATGCCCGCTCGCTGCTCATCATCATCATTCCGATGGTCCTGCTCCAGTCGGTCGTTGCCTTCGTGTTCATGGAACGCCACTGGCAGCTCGTCACCCAGCGTCTCTCGGCCGCCGTCACGCGCGACATTGCAGGCGTTATCGATCTCATCGAGACCTATCCGCAGGACGCCGATTATTCCGAGATCACCCGCATCGCACGCCAGCGACTGGACCTGATCATCTCCGTCGAACCCGGCACGGAGCTGCCGCCGCCGCGCTCGAAACCGTTCTTCAACATTCTTGACGAGATCCTCAGCGAAGAGATCGTCAAGCAGATTCGCCGCCCCTTCTGGATCGACACGGTCGGCGAGAGCAACCTCGTCGAAGTCCGCATACAACTCGACAACAAGATTCTGCGGGTCTATGCGCGGCGCAGCCAGGCCTATGCATCCAACACGCACATCTTCCTGCTCTGGATGGTCGGCACGTCGCTGGTGCTGATCACCATCTCCATCCTCTTCCTGCGCGGCCAGATCCGGCCGATCCTGACGCTCGCGAAGGCCGCCGAAAGCTTCGGCAAGGGCCAGAAGATGCCGGAGGACTTCGCGCCGCGCGGCGCCGATGAAGTGCGGCGCGCCGGCCTTGCCTTCATCCTCATGCGCGAGCGCATCGAGCGGCAGATGGAACAGCGAACGGCGATGCTGACCGGGGTCAGCCATGATCTGCGCACTATCCTTACCCGCTTCAAGCTGCAACTGGCGCTGGCTGGCGACAATCCCGACCTGCAGGGCCTCAACAAGGATGTCGAGGATATGCAGACCATGCTGGAGGGCTACCTCGCTTTCGCCCGCGGCGACGTGGAAGAGGATGTTCGCGAGATGCGCCTCTCGGATTTCTTCGACAAGCTGGCGATGGAAGCGGAGCTGCACGAGCGCGCCTTTTCCAGCGATATCGACGGTGAAGACAAGATCATGGTGCGGCCCAATGCCTTTGGCCGGCTCGTCGGCAATCTCGTCTCGAATGCGCTGCGCTATGCCAAGACCGTGCATGTCGAGGCGCGCCACCGCGCCAAATGGCTGACGATCACGGTGGACGACGACGGACCGGGCATCCCGGAGCGCTCGCGCGACGACGTCTTCAAACCGTTCTTCCGGCTTGACGAGGCGCGCAATCTCGATGCCTCCGGTACAGGGCTTGGCCTTGCCATCGCCCGCGACATCGCCCGCAGCCATGGCGGCAATGTCACCCTGTCGGACAGCCCGATGGGTGGCCTGCGCGCCACGATCCGCATTCCCGCCTGACGGATTTTTGGATGAGCGCTTTCGACCTCGACGACCTCACCTGGCTCAACCCGCCGCTCGCAAGCGATCTGCGGGACGGCCACCTGCATGTGAAAACCGCGCTCAAGAGCGACTTCTGGCAGTGCACATATTACGGCTTCCAGCCGGATAGCGGCCACTTCCTGCATCGGAACTGGACGGGCGATTTCACGCTGGAGGCGACGTTTCGCGGCGCCTATGAGACGCTCTACGATCAGGCCGGCCTGATGGTCCGCAGGGATGAAACCTGCTGGATGAAATGCGGCATCGAATTCACCGATGGTGCAAAACATTTCAGCGTTGTCGTCACGCGTGGCCATTCCGACTGGTCGGCCTTCCGCATCGAGCACGCGTTCGATCTGATATCGGTGCGCGTGACGCGCAATGGCGACGCGCTGTTCATCCAGTACCGGACGGATGCGATGACGGATTGGTGCATGGCCCGCCTCGCTTATTTCCCACCGGAATTTTCGGATCTGTCGGTCGGCGTGACGGCCTGTTCGCCGCAGCGCGAAGGCTTTCAGGCGGAGTTCACCGACTTCCGCCTCGGGCCGCCGCTATCACGCGATATTCACTGAGCGAGGTCACAAAAGTGTGCCGCGGTTTGCGGCCTGCGTCGCGCGGGACAAGAATGATCAGCACATCTTCTTGCCGTTCGGCACCGTCTGGCCGACGCCAGCAAGCACGATGGCGCCGGTTTCATCCTCGAAGCCGAGGGTAAGCACTTCCGAGCGCACCGGGCCGATTTGGCGCGGCGGGAAGTTGACGACGGCCAGAACCTGACGGCCGACGAGCTCTTCCAGCGTATAATGCACGGTGATCTGCGCCGACGATTTCTTGGTGCCGATCTCGGGGCCGAAATCGATCGTCAGCTTGTAGGCCGGCTTGCGCGCTTCCGGAAAAGG
>NZ_JBLZPH010000020.1:0-3026 GCF_049199205.1 Shinella sp. M31
CTGGCTTCCTTCACCGAGGCAAGCGCGAGCCCGCACTATGGGACGGCGCCGTTCAACGTTTCGGTGAAAAACGATAGCCATGCCGTGACTATGGCGATTTATCGCACGGTCAGCGGCGGAACCTTCAACGCGGCTACCGATAAGGTGGCCGAGATTGGGGTTTCTCCCGGTACAACGTTCGCCTACACCCTTGGCACTGCGCCAACGTTCTTCACGACCAATGGTGACTTTAGCGCCGCCGGCCCTCCGCCGACGCTTGGGACGGGCTGGACGATCAGTGCGGGCAAGGCTTCGCATTCTGCGACGAGCGGCGGTGCGATCGCTTGGGGCGGCCTCACCCTCGCTGTTGGCGATGAGGTGCACTATGCGGAGACGATCGATAGCATCACCGGCACATCCGCGTCGCTGACGATGCGGCTCACCGGTGGCACGACCGTGACAGGACCCGCCTACACCACGGCTGGCTTCAAATACGGTTCCCTGACCGCTGTCAGCGCGAGCAACAACACGTTTGGCGCTCTGGCTAGCACCAACGCCGTCGTCCAGATGGACAACGTCTTCGGCTACATCAAAACAGCAGCGCAGCAGCCACAAGGCGTATGGGACTACCGCGCTGCGGTTCTCAACGTCTCTGGCACCGCTGGTCCAGTCTCAGGCCCGGTAACCGTCACGGTCATCTAACCAACCACCGTTCACGAAAATGCCTCTGGCCGAGCGCCGGAGGCATTTCGCATGGGAGCCGCTATGGCAAACGAAATCCAATCTGCGTTCAACGCCGTTTATTCGGATGGGCCGACCAGCAACCCGACGGAACCAGACAAGGCCGAAATCCGCAGTGTCGTCGGCGGGACGATCCAGGCGCGAGTGGACGCACTTCAGGCTGGGGTTGACGAAGCAAAAGCAATTGCTGCGACCGGCCGTAAAACGCTTGATAACGTCACCTTTCGATCAACCTCAACTGGCGCCCTTGCAACGGCGTTCGTGAACGGAACGACCCATGACGGACGTGTTGCGGCGTCCGGCGAGCGGTTCTTCATGGATGGCCGCACCGACCCAAAGGAGAACGGCATCTATCTGGTCCAGGCGGCCGGCGCTCCAGTTCGCACGACAGACGCCGATACGGGCGCTGAACTTCTAGGCGCGACGTTCTATGTGGCGGCCGGCACGGCGTCGAAAGGCAAGACGTATACCTGCAAGAACACGACCGCGCCACTCGTCGGCACGGATGCGATTTTGTTTGCGCTGGTCAGTGAGCAGAACACCGCGGTGCCATCGGCCCTAGATGCGCTGCGCAAGAACGCCAACAGTGTCGCGACCGCCGCCACGATCGACATCGACAACGTGACTGGCGAATACGTGCCGTTGACCGGCGACGTCACAGTCTCGGCTGTCACGCTCGGCGTCGACCGGGAAAGGTCGCTTCGTGTTGACGGTTCACCGCTCTTCAAGGTCGGGGCGCTCCTCAAGGGGGATAACGACGGAAAAGACGTGCAGATGTTTCCCGGCGACCGCGTGCTTCTGCGCGGCGAAGCTGGCGGCGTCGTGCGCTTCTGGCGGCAGCGCCAAATGCAGCTTGTCACCGATGATGGCGTCGACGCTTACCGATGGGAAGATCTCTACGGCAACACGCTGATGCGCATCGGCCTTGATGGCATGGTCTATATCGGCGGCATGCAGATCGATCCGCAGGCGGTCGGCGGCGATATCGAATTCGGCGCGTCTCCCGGCTACACCTTCGCTCGTCTCGGCGCCAAGAGCAGCATGATCAATGGCATTCGCATTGATGCCTGGCCGCTCCGCTCGTTCGAAATTCAAGACCTCTGGGGGCATGTTCTCTGGCGGCCCAATATGCCGACGGAAAGCGCGTCGCAAGAGCCGACCGAAATCCCGCAACCGCAAAGTCTTGAGCTCTATCTTGGCAAATACCTCTACGCGGTTGAGGGCGAGGAAAGCACGCTGGTCGTCGACAACATCCTGACGAACCGAATGGATGCCGCGCTCGTGCAGGCGTCGATCTTCCCGCGGACAGGGGCTGCCTACAAGGCGCGCTCATTCGTTTCCTCGACGCAAATTAGGCCCTCCGACATGGCCGGCGGTGCAACGCTGATCGTTCGCCCGAAAAGTTGGGACGCGAAGAATGCGTCCGAGTTGAGGTTGACGACGCGGATTGCCACACTCGCATCTCTCACGGGGCTGACGCCGAAGATCCTGTCACTGACCGACTCGATCGGCACCTACCAGGGCCTCTACTACCAGCACCAGGCGTATCTGGACTGGGGTGTCACCCCGACGTGGATCGGCACAACGCCGACGGAAAACAACACGCCTTCTGGAGTGACCAACCACTTTGTGCTGGATCCGACATTTTCCGGCGAGTGCCGGCCCGGCATCGAGCTGGCCGACTACACCAACTACCTGACGACGACGCTTTCGCCCGTCTCGATCGGCGGGGAGGCGGCATATCTGGCGGCCGACACCTCGACCAAACGGACGTTCAATCCGCTGATCGTCATCGACGATGGCGTTGTGGATGACGCCGACCTTCGCAATGGCTACTTCATCGACTTTGCCGCCTATTTCAGCCGTTTCGGCCTTGCTGCGCCAGACATGCTGAGCCTCGTTCTTTGTCGCAATGACGTCCGCCGCCTGAATACGAGCAGTGCCTACGCCCTTATCAAGGCGGAACTGGCCCTGCTCATTCGACGCTGGCGGGCCTACAGCGCCACGAAGCCGATCATCTTCATGCTGCCTGGCACGGCGCGAACGCCGGATGAAGACCTCGATTGGCCGGTCGAGGTGCAGGCCTACCGCGCGCTGCTCGATCTACAGGCGCAAATCGCCGACAGCCGGTTCCATATCTGCTTCGCGCAAGCCTTCGTCCCCAACGACGGCAGCTTTGACCTCACGCTTGCATCGACTTCGCCCAACGCCACGACCGGCGTCATCACGCGCACGATCGAGGACGGCATCCATCCTTACGGATACGCCCGAGAGGAAGACATGCGCCAACTCGCAATGACGGGCGC
>NZ_JBLZPH010000020.1:3051-5531 GCF_049199205.1 Shinella sp. M31
CGCCCGAGAGGAAGACATGCGCCAACTCGCAATGACGGGCGCTTACGCCCTGACCCATATCTGAAGGATCAAGCCATGCCTCGTTTTAATTCTCCCACTGATGCCAGCGCTTACGCGACCGAGTTCGGCGGCTTCCTGTCTCGTGACGGTTTGGAATGCCTGCATATCTTCGACGGCTCGCTGGAGCGATCCCTACTCAATCTTGCGCCCGGAAAGCCCGTGCCGGATGGCGTGGTCGGAGGCGGTACGCCGGCCATCGGCACGGGGAGTGCGTGGCTGGAGGTGTCTGGCGCAAACTGGATCGAAGTGGGGGCAACGGACTCTCTCAATCAGACGATCTATTCCGTCGTGAAGAGCACCGCTTCCATGGCCGACGACAACAATCGGCCGACATATTGGGCGAACGGCCTGAACTTTCCGGCAAACGGCGAGTCCAATAACTCGTTCGGCAACCGCTTGGTCGTCACCGCCGCGACGGCCGAGCGGTTCGGCGCTGGCTTCGGCAACGACACGACCGACGATGAAACCACAACCACATCGGTCGCGGCTACGCACAACACCTGGCACCTGCTGGTTTGCAAGATCATCGCGTCAGGCGCAGGCCAAGGGGTCTCTATCCAGAACATCACGGCCGGGACGAGCGTCGCCACGGCGACGACCGCCAAGCCGCGCTTCCCTGTGATCGGCCGTTACCGCATCGGTTCGCAACGTCTCGGCGCGCAGATCGCCGGAAGCCAGCAGAAGTGGTGGATGAAGTACAGCAAGGTCACCAATGCTGATGAGGACGCCCGCAACATTGCGCAGATTCGCGAATATCAGTTGAAGCGCTGGGGCATTGTCATCTGAGGCTGCCCGCTCCGCCCTAATGCGGGGCAGACCGGAATTCGGGCACCGGGATCACCTTTTGGTCATCGCCGAACAGCGGTCGCTTTCAGTGCCTTAGCAATGCCCTCGGGAGTCTGCGAGCTCACGAGGGTTTTCAGGGAAGGCTTACCGTCCTTGTTGGGGAGGATCGTCGTCATGGTGATGTGCGACCCTTTTGCGTGTGGCCTGATCTGGAGAACCTTTTCGCTGTCGATGAGAACGGTCTCTTCGTTATCCGTAGTAAGTTGCAGCCAGGCCATTTGAACCCTCTTCGTTTATCCGGTGTTGGATTGACCCGCGAGCGGGCATGCGGCGGGAAGTACAGCCAGCCGAGCCATACACGGTTATGAAGTCCACATTATTCTGCTGCATCGGCCTTAACGACCGGCTCAATCTTTGACGTACATCGGCCCCGAGCGGAAATAGGCGACAGCCTTTTCGTATTCGTCTTGCTTAATTCTCTCTTCTTCGATTTCCGCGGCCAACTCTGCCAACGGCTCGTCATCGAGGATGGGGCTTATTGGGCAGGATTTCAGCCTGCTCCTCAGTTCCGTTCGATTGGAACCCGTAAACATTATCATTTGCCATATTAATAACTTCTAAAGCTCTGAAATAAAACGAAGTTCGAAAGCGCGACGCGCGATGAGAATGAGGGAGTTTTTGTTCCAAGCGACTTTGACGTCACTAAAGGCAGCCCCGTGAGTTGGTGCACTCACTGCGACCCTGCAGATGCAGGATTAATCGTGCTTGCCACGCTGCTGAGTTTTGTCCGGCATTAAACGCCGAAAAGAAGCCACGGCGGAAAGCCAATAACAATCGCTGCCGCGACAATCAGCGCGCCGGCCGCAATCAAAGTATTGTCTCGCTCAATCTGGTCCCGTGACTTGTTATTCATGGCCGCCTCGCTGGCTCGGTGATCGAGCACGAGAACGCCCGCAAGGCCGGTTGGTTCCGGCCTCCTTTCTCAACGAACGACATCCGAAAGATTATGACCCCGCAAGTGCAGGAGCGACTAAAGCCCGAAGAGGCCAGTCGCATAAAGAGCCAGCAGGGCCGGCATTACGACCGTAGCCAGTACCGCGGCGACTCCAGTCAGCCACTTGATTGAATTCGCGCGTCGGGCGCGCCGCTCATCCCACTCATAGACCATTGGCACCTCCGCTTCTGCCTGAAATCAACCATAAGCAACAGGCCGAGTCGAGCCGTCCAGCGCCATCAGAAATCGAACTTGTTAGTCTTAGGCTTCTTGCCACTCTCAAAGTGACGATCCCATGGGTTGAAGAAGTACACACCTTCGTCGCCGACCAGCGTCTCGACACTGTGTGTGTCCTCGTACGTTTCCTTCCGCTGTCCTTCTACGCTTTCGCGGATTTTGGATACGTTCATCATACTCAACTCCACTCTACTCAATAGCGGGCCCTAACAATCACGGGTCGCGCTGAGAGTCTAGCATCCTCTAACTTCAACGAAATCCCCATGACCACCATCCAGCGTGGCCGCGCGTTTTTGCGCGGCCAGAAGGAGCCCCATGGCTAGAGAAACCCTATCAACCGCTCTCGAGCTCATGTTCGGGCATGAGGGCGGCTATGTGAATTCGAAGACCGACCGCGGCGGCC
>NZ_JBLZPH010000200.1:0-297 GCF_049199205.1 Shinella sp. M31
TCATCGCGACCTCGCAGCCGCCGCCCAGTGCAAAGCCGCTGACGGCGGCGATCATCGGCTTGCGGCAGGCCGCAACCTCGTCCCAGCCGGCCGCGAGGTCCTCGACGACGGCCTCGGCAAAACCGTAGGGCTGCATTTCCTTGATATCGGCGCCGGCGGCAAAGGCCTTTTCCGAGCCGGTGAGGACGATCGCGCCGATGCCGGCATCCGCTTCGAAGCCGGCGAGAACGCTCTTCAGCTCTTCCAGCAGCTTGCGGTTCAGCGCATTCAGCGCCTGCGGCCGGTTGAGCGTGATGA
>NZ_JBLZPH010000201.1:0-1336 GCF_049199205.1 Shinella sp. M31
GGCGACGGAGCGCCGCGCCGGCTTCGTCTTCGGTTACGCCTCGATGCCGGCGCGGAACATTCCGGACGGCGTCCGGCTGCTCGCCAAAACCTTGCCGCGATAGTGCCCAGCGAAACGGTTGATGACTGGCCCAGGGTTTCCGTTCAAAACTGGCGCTTCTGATCCGCCAGACGCATCGGTATGGGTCGAGATGGCGACGCCGACCTCGAACGGGAAGAAGCACGACGATGACACTCTTCAACGGCCTTTCGGCCTTTTCCATCACCCCGACGGATGCGGCGGGCCGCGTCGATACCGCAGCACTTGCCCGTTTGCTGGAGCGCATTGCACGTGCCGGCGCCTCTTCCATCGGTCTGCTCGGCAGCACCGGCGGTTATGCCTATCTGTCACGCGATGAACGGCGGCGCGCTGTGGAGGCGGCGATGGAGAGCGTCGGCGGTAAAATTCCGGTCATCGTCGGCGTCGGCGCACTGCGCACGGATGAGGCCGAGGCGCTCGCCCGCGATGCGAAGGCAGCCGGGGCCGATGGCCTGCTGCTCGCGCCGATGTCCTATACGCCGCTGACCGAGGAAGAGGTTTTCCGGCACATGGCGTCTGTGGCGTCGGCGGGCGGCCTGCCGCTTTGCATTTACAACAATCCCGGTACGACCCGTTTCGCTTTCAGCGACAGCCTGATCGCGCAACTCGCGAAGGTGGACAACATCGCCGCGATCAAGATGCCGCTACCTGCGGACCGCGATTTCCGCGACGAGCTCGCCCGCTTGCGCGCCATGACGCCGGCCGGCTTTTCCATCGGCTACAGCGGTGATTGGGGCGCGGCGGATTCGCTGCTTTCGGGCGGCGATGCCTGGTACAGTGTCGTCGCCGGCCTGCTGCCGGCCGAGGCCCTGTCGCTGACCCGAGCGGCGCTGGCCGGCGACCGGACCGAAACAGAACGGCTCGACCAAGGCTTCCAGCCCCTCTGGAGCCTGTTCAAGGAATTCGGCAGTTTTCGCGTCATGTATGCCATTGCCGATCTGCTTGGCCTCTGCCGCGCCACGCCCCCACGGCCGGTCCTGCCCTTGAAAGCGGCTGATATCCTGCGGGTGGAGGCCGCGCTCCAAAACCTCAAAGGCGTGGCAGAGGCAGCGCATGCCGCGGATACATCAAGCCACGCTTCGGCCTAGATCGAAGTATTTTCGATCCGTGACCGCTAGGATGTGCGGATAGATGGCAAGGAACGGTGGAATGACATCTGAGCCGACAAATCGCACGACCGACTTGTGCCTGTTGCTGCTTCTGTCGACCCTGTGGGGTTCGTCCTATACCTTCATCAAGATCGGCGTCGAGACGATCC
>NZ_JBLZPH010000202.1:0-268 GCF_049199205.1 Shinella sp. M31
GCTCTGACGGGTCTGACGATCGCTGAAGACTTCCGCGACAAGGGCCAGGACGTTCTGTTCTTCGTCGACAACATCTTCCGCTTCACGCAGGCAGGTTCCGAAGTGTCGGCTCTGCTCGGCCGTATCCCGTCGGCCGTGGGCTATCAGCCGCCGCTCGCCACGGACATGGGCCAGATGCAGGAACGCATCACGACCACGACCAAGGGTTCGATCACCTCGGTCCAGGCCATTTACGTTCCCGCCGACGACTTGACCGACCCCGCGCCGG
>NZ_JBLZPH010000203.1:0-209 GCF_049199205.1 Shinella sp. M31
CCGCTAGGATGTGCGGATAGATGGCAAGGAACGGTGGAATGACATCTGAGCCGACAAATCGCACGACCGACTTGTGCCTGTTGCTGCTTCTGTCGACCCTGTGGGGTTCGTCCTATACCTTCATCAAGATCGGCGTCGAGACGATCCCGCCGGTGACGCTGATTGCGGCGCGGACGCTGATTGCCGGAAGCTTGCTCCTCGTTCTGGTG
>NZ_JBLZPH010000204.1:0-4061 GCF_049199205.1 Shinella sp. M31
CCGCGCGAGACCGTCACGGATCACACCAAGATCAATGCCCCTCGCGCGCCGCGCCTTAATCCCTCGGGTGGCCCTCGCGTCGTTCGCAACGAATCCGCACTAACGGTGCAGATCCAAGGCGCGAATGGTGATGACCATGTCCGCATGCTCGTGAAGCAGGGCGTCAATGAAGCCCTCGCCGGGCAAAACGAGCAGATGCGCCGCGGCGGGTTTGGTTCTGTGCAGGCGAGCTACCAAACAGACAAGGGTTAGCTATGGCATTCATCGGCTTGCCGACTGTCGAAATCGATTTTCTGGCGCCCTCTCGGACGCCAGTCGACATAAAGGGTGCTGCACTTGAGGGCGGGCGCCCGATCGCTGGAGAGCCGGCGGCTACGGAGCTATCGGGAGGCGGTCTTCTCTCGGCATCCTACGAAGAGTGCAAGATCACTGAGCCGGAGCAGTTTGAGTATATCAATTGGCTTGGCGCACGCCTCAATGGCAGCTTTCGTTTAGTCAATGTTCCGATTCCAACGGATTGGTGGGGTGCCTTCCCGAAGGTGGGCGGCCTAGCCGCACCATATGCGACCGGCATACCTCATTCGGACGGGGTGCTGTTTTCTGACGGCGCAGGGTACAGCCAGGCGACTGTTTCTGGCGAAGTCGTCTCGAATGCGGCACTCAATGCCGGCGTCTTGGTAATGACGACAACGGGCCTGTCAAGGCGCCTGCGTCACAGTGATTGGTTCTCAATCTATCACCCAACCAAGGGGTGGAGAGCCTATCGATACTGGGAAGTCATCAGTGCGCCCTCATCGATCGACGGCACCTACACGCTGGCGATCAACCCGCCACTGCGTGAGGCCGTTACCGCCGGTACGCGCGTGGAGTTTGCCCGACCGCGATTCGCCGGCCGGTTTCCTGCCGACTTCACCCTGCCGTCCGTGACGGAGGCGTTTTTCTCAATCAAGCAGGATATTCGCTTCGTGGAGGCCTGATGGACTGGGTTCCCTCGAATGTCGTCGATGCATTGGCGGAAAGCCACCAGCTCGGCATTTTTCTGCATATCGCGACCGTTCCCGCTCTGCGCGTATGGCTCGGCGTCAATGACATTCCAATTCAAATCGAAAGCGTCGACGAAGCCGGGGCGGTTTATCAAGGTGGCGGGCGCCTGATTGGCGTCCCAACGCTCGAGACACTGGTAAATGGAACGGCTGACAGCGTCGAGTTCGCGATGTCTGGCGTCGACCCTTCGAGCGGTGCAAAGGTTTTGGAGAGCATTCCGCCGGTCCGCGGAGCTGACGTTTTTGTCGGCATCACGACACTGGATGACTACTACCAGCCAATGAGCCAGATCGTGCCTCTGTGGTGCGGGACGGCAAGCCACCCGACTGAATCCAGCCCAACTGTTATGGGCGCAGAAAACAGATCGCTGACGCTCGGGCTCGTCGTTGCTGCCGGCAGCGAGACGCGAAGCCGGCCAGCCCGATCGTTGTGGTCATCCGCGCATCAGAAGGCAATCTCAGCGACAGATCGCTTCTGCGACAACACCTCCCGCATTGCGCGCGGCGTTCAGCCTGCTTGGCCAGCTTAGGGCATTCGATGAACATCAAGAAATTCCTGAGCCTGCCGCATCGCTTTCGATGGGGCGGGGCAGGCGGCGACGACTGCATGACGTTCTGCGCAACTTGGATTGCCGAGCGTACGGGAACCGACCCCGCAGCCCCTCTGCGTGGCACCTACAGCACGAAGGCTGGAGCGCACGCCGTTATGGCGGACTTCGGCGGCCCGTTAAAGTTCATGGAAATTCACCTGTCGAACGTTGGCGCATCCCGTACGGATGATCCTCAAGACGGCGATATCGGCCTCGTCCGCATGTTGGCGGGGGAGTGCGCAGATGACGTCGCTGTCGCCGAGGTCGGTGCAATCAGATTTGGCCCACTTTGGGCCTCGATTTCTCCCGCTGGCGTGATCGCCCGCCGTGCCGAGATGGTGGCGGCTTGGAGGCTTCCTCTTGAGTTTTCACAGCAGAATGATGCTCCAGCGTTACGGCTTGGGGCACACGACCTCTCTTTATAGCCAGGTTGTTTTCGATCCGATCCTGACGCCGCTTTTTGTCAGCATCGGCTTCACCGGATCGGTAACCATTGGCGCCGCTACCATTTCGACGGCGAGTCTAGCCTCCGCTATAGCCACCACGGCCGTTTCTATCGGCCTGCAGTACGCTTTGGCGCCGAAGCCGCCAAAGAGCGAAGCCGGCAAGCAGCCCCTAACGCAGGAAATTCCTTATCGCCAGTGGGTCGTAGGTCGTCGTCGCGTCGCCGGGGCGATGATGTTGTGGGAGGCGGTTGGAGACAACCTTTATGCCGTCCAAGCCATCGCAGGCCACAAGATCAGCGCGATAAACCGCCGCTGGCTGCACGACGATGAGGTCACGATCGACGGATCTGGCTTTGTAGTTGAGTTGGCGGGAGGCCGGTACGGAAACAACGTCGTCCAGCTTTTCCATCGCCTGGGCAACAATCCAGAGACGGCCTACGCGGACCTCGTTACCGCTCTTTCTGCTGATGATGTTTGGACGAACAACCATCGCGGCGACGGTCAGGCTTCGATCGCCTACATCGCCAAGTCGCCATCCGTCCAGAATTTCATGAAGCGGTTCCCATATGGAGCGCCTCGATTCACCGTTGAGGTGGACGGTGCATTCGTATGGGATTTCCGGATCGACGAGGACCCGTCGAACCCTGCCGCCTGGGTGTTTTCACGTAACGCCGCGCTTATCATGGCATGGCACCAGTGCTTCAGTGAGTTCGGCCATCGACGCAACTACGAAAAGGCCATCCTTCCCGTGATCGACATGTGGAAGGAAGAGGCTGACGTGTGCGACGAAGACGTGCCATTATCAGGTGGAGGCACTGAAAAAAGATATCTCTGCGACGGTTTTGCGACGGCGGAACACGATCCAAAAGTCGGCACGAATGCGATTCTGGCGTCGTGCGACGGCTGGCTTTGCGAGCGTGGTGACGGCGCCATTCTTTTTGTGGTCGGCAAATTCCGCGAGAAATATTGCGGAACGCTCAAGGACCGCGATGTAACCGGTTATCAGCTTCAGCACGATGTTTTGTTCAAGGACGAGTGCAACCGTCTAATTCCGAAATTCACCTTTCCAGAAACGGACTTCACCACCTCCGACACCGACTATTTCGAGGACACCGCCGCGCAACTCGCCGCCGGTCGCGTGCTTGCGCAAGAAGCCGATTATGGCTGGTGCACGCAGTGGCGTCAGGCGCGACGTCTCGGCATCCGAGACTGGAGGCGCTTCCAGGAGAAGAAGAAGGGGACGCTTGATGTCCGCCTCTCTGGGATCAACTCAATCTACTGCCGTTGGAACCGTCTTGAAACGCCGCTTGGTCTGCGTGCGCTGAACGGCATGATTGTCGAGAACAGGCGCTCTGTCCTGGCGCTCACAAAGGGCGGCTTCACGATGGATTTCGTGAAGCATCCCGAAAACATTGACGCATGGACACCGGCAACGGACGAAGGCCAACGGCCGCCGATCCCCGCCAAGCCCGCAATTCAGGGCATTCTCACCCCGACGATCCATAGCGTTGTTGCCGTACCGAAGAGTGGGGCCGCCTTCTTGCGCGTCGTCATTGATGTTGCTAGCGGCGATGCCGCGTCTGTGGCAGGCAAGACTGTCGCCGTGCGGTACCGCTTGAAAGACGCAGGGGGCGGTGTGCCAGGCGAATGGGTCGAGCAGAAATTCCCTGAAACGTCGATTACTGGTGGACAAATAACGGTCAGTACCGCACCGGTCCCGCCGGACACTCTACTTCAGGTTCAGGCCGTATATATCACGGCCAGAGGCATTTACGGCACATGGTCAGCAACTCAAGAATTGTTCACAGCCACCGACAATGTCGCCCCCCAAGCTCTGGCTTCCTTCACCGAGGCAAGCGCGAGCCCGCACTATGGGACGGCGCCGTTCAACGTTTCGGTGAAAAACGATAGCCATGCCGTGACTATGGCGATTTATCGCACGGTCAGCGGCGGAACCTTCAACGCGGCTACCGATAAGGTGG
>NZ_JBLZPH010000206.1:0-258 GCF_049199205.1 Shinella sp. M31
GCGTTGGCGGGGCTCGGGCATCAGGCCTTGGCGCAGATCGCCATCGTCGTGGCGACCATCTCCTATGCGGGTGCCGCGATTTTCGGAAGGAATTTCGGGGGTATGGACCCAATGCTTCCGGCCGCGGGGGCGATGGTGTGCGGTGCGATCCTGCTCATACCTGTCAGCCTGATCGTCGATCGTCCATGGACATTGATGCCCGCCGGCAGCTCGCTCGTTGCGCTGCTTGGCCTGTCGGTCTTTTCGACAGCGCTCGCC
>NZ_JBLZPH010000207.1:0-367 GCF_049199205.1 Shinella sp. M31
ATGCTGGACGCGGCGAAGGCGTTCTGAGCGGGGCGATTTCGACGATGAAGGAGAGGGAACCGTGGCACGCCCTAGGGGAGTCGAACCCCTCTTTCCAGGATGAAAACCTGGCGTCCTAACCGATAGACGAAGGGCGCGTGCGGTGGGCGTTATCTAGTCGGGCGGATGGATTCGCGCAAGCCTTAAATACAGGATTTTTCAGTTTTTTCGTGCGAAAAACCGGGCGATGCCGTGGGCGGCGAAAACATACGAATCAGGTGGTTCGGGGAGAAGGCCGTGGCACGCCCTAGGGGAGTCGAACCCCTCTTTCCAGGATGAAAACCTGGCGTCCTAACCGATAGACGAAGGGCGCGTGCGGTGGGCGTCT
>NZ_JBLZPH010000208.1:0-247 GCF_049199205.1 Shinella sp. M31
GTTCATGGTCTTAACCTTTCGAATTTGGGAGGATCAGCCGACCGGACCTGCCGGTCGGCGAAGGGCCTTGTGAGGCGTCGATTAACGGCCGGCGTAGGGAGCGCCGTCGCCGTATCGGGTCGAGGAGGACATCGCGACTTCCTGGTTGTCAGCGGAAGCGCCATCCGTGTGCGACTTGATCGATGCGGTGATCGACTGGTCGACGGCCGGCTGGCTGGCCTGGAGATCGGAACGGCCGAAGTTGGGG
>NZ_JBLZPH010000209.1:0-217 GCF_049199205.1 Shinella sp. M31
GTGCTGAAGACCGAGGAGCCGTCGGGCCGCAAGGCGGGCGTCAAGGTCAAGTCGGTCGCCGAGCTGGTCGAAAAGCTCAAGACCGAAGCCGGCGTGCGTTGATCCGGAAGATTTGAGGAGATTACGAACATGGCCATTCTTCTTCTGGCAGACCACGACAATGTTAGCCTTTCCGACCAGACCGCCAAGGCGCTGACGGCAGCAAGCAAGATCGGCT
>NZ_JBLZPH010000021.1:0-33789 GCF_049199205.1 Shinella sp. M31
AAGTCATCCGGCGCCATGATCGGCTTCTTGGAATTGGACACTTCGCGAATGCCGTTGTTCCACCACGCGAGAATATAGATGCCCTGTTTTTCCGCCGCAGCCGCGATCTTGTCGCCGACAGGGCCGTCCATCACGGTCTCGGCCTGCTCTAGGTTCTGGAAGAGGAACGGAAGGCCGAGGAGGCCGATCTCAGGCACGACGGCCGAGGTGGTGCCCTGCGAATTCGCCGAGGACGCAATGGTGCCAAGGCGCATGTTGGTGATGGTCTCGGCGTCGTCGCCGAACTGCGCGGCACCGCCGACGTCGACCTGAAGGCGGCCGCCCGACTTTTCCTTGACAATCTCGGCGAACTTCAGCGAGGCGACATCCTTTGGATTGCCGGCGCCTGCATTGTGAGACAGCTGGAACGTCTGGGCATTGGCCGTGCTGGCGCAGAACGCAAAGGCAACGGCTGTCAACAGATGGCGAAATTTCATTGTCACTCCTCCCTAAGGCGTGGGTTTATCCGCGAATAGGGAAGCCTCCGGTGCTGCATGCCGTTTCGCCAGCCTAATGCCTACCTGCGGCAAGGGGGTGGTGCGCCATGCAGCGGAACGTCCTCCTCGCCCGCTTCATGAGGCTCGCTTATCTGGGTGCGAACGTCATCTAAGTTTTCCTTAACAACTCGTTCGAATAACTTAATTGATAGCCGGTTCTTTCCACGTCAGTAGTGAAGATCGTTGGCGCCGTGATGCGCTGGACGAGACGGGAGGAGTCATGACTATTCAGGCCACGACGGCATCGCTGTCGAACATGAGCCTTGCGCGCCGCGCTTGGGAAATCCGCCGCAAGGCCATTCGCATGGGCGAGGTACAGGGGCAGGGATATGTCGGGCAGGCACTCGGCATTGCCGACGTTCTCTCGGTCTCCTATTTCCACGCGCTGACATACCGGCCGGGCGACCCCGAATGGGAGGGTCGCGACCGCTTTCTCCTTTCCATCGGCCACTATGCGATCGCGCTTTACTCCGCGCTGATTGAGGCCGGCATCCTGCCCGAGCAGGAGCTCGAGACCTACGGGACGGATGATAGCCGCCTGCCGATGTCCGGCATGGCAGCCTATACGCCCGGCATGGAGATCACCGGTGGGTCGCTCGGTCAGGGGCTGGGCATCGGCGTCGGCATGGCGCTCGGCCTCAAGGCCAAGAAGAACCCGGCCTTCGTCTATAACCTCATGTCCGATGGCGAACTCGGTGAGGGCTCCATCTGGGAAGCCGCCATGTCGGCGGCCCATCACAAGCTGGACAATCTCGTCTGCATCGTCGATTTCAACGACCAGCAGGCCGACGGAAAGTCGACGGACATGCTGTGCTCCGAGCCGCTCGGCGACAAGTGGGCCTCCTTCGGCTGGCATGTCCAGCGCGTGGATGGCAACGACATCGCCGCGCTCGTCGCGGCTTTCGATGCTGCCCGCGACCTCAAGGAGGCCAAACCCCGCGTCATCATCTGCGACACGATCATGTGCAAGGGCGTGCCCTTTCTCGAACAGCGCGAGATCACGCATTTCGTGCGGGTCGAGGCGGACGAGTGGCAGAAGGCGCTCGCCGTTCTCGATGCGAACCGGCCGGAATGAGGGAGGATCAGCCATGAGCGCCACGCATAAATACGACCCGCACCGCAAGTGGGAAGCCCGCACGCCGCCGAAGCCCGGCGAAGGCGGACGCACGTCGGCAATGATCGCCTCGCTGGCTGCCGAAGGCTATGAGACGGTTTCCGCGCCCTTCGGCTGCGCCCTGGTAGAGGAAGCGAAGAAGAACGACCGCATCGTCGGCCTCACCGCCGATCTTTCGAAATATACCGACCTTCATATCTTCGCCCAGGCTTTTCCCGAACGGTTCTACCAGATGGGGATGGCCGAGCAGGTGATGATCTCGGCGGCTGCCGGCATGGCGCGTGAGGGCTTCATTCCGTTCGCCACCACCTATGCCGTTTTCGCCTCGCGCCGCGCCTATGACTTCATCGCCATGGCCATCGCCGAGGAGTATGTGCCGGTCAAGATCGTCTGCGCCCTGCCGGGCCTGACGACCGGTTACGGGCCGAGCCACCAGGCAACAGAAGACCTCGCGATCTTCCGCGGCCTGCCCAACCTGACTATCGTCGATCCGTGCGATGCCATCGATGTGATGGAAGCCGTTCCCGCCATCACGGCGCATGAAGGGCCGGTCTATATGCGCCTGCCGCGCGGCAAGGTGCCGTCCGTCATCCGCCGGCATTGCCCGGACTATAAATTCGAGCTCGGCAAGGCCAAGCTTCTGCGAGACGGCAAGGACGTGCTCGTTATCGCCTCGGGCTTCATGACGATGCGGGCGCTTGATGCGGCCGTCGAACTGGAAGCGCAGGGCATATCCGCAGCGGTGCTGCATTGCCCGACGATCAAGCCGCTGGACACCGAGACGATCCTCGCGGAAGCCGGCAAGGGCGGACGTCTGGTCGTCACGGCGGAAAACCACACGAAGGTCGGCGGTCTCGGCGAGGCGGTCGCCTCGACGCTGCTGACGCATGGCGTGACACCCGCCTTCCGCATGATCGGCCTGCCGGACCAGTTTCTCGATGCCGGTGCGCTTCCGACCTTGCATGATCGCTACGGCATCTCGACCGCCGCCATGATCACGCAGATCCGCGGCTGGCTTTGACTTTCATTTCAACGAATTGCGCCCCGGCAGAAGGCCGGGCGCGGCTATCAAGGGAGAAACCTCATGGCTACTGCTCTGCTTCAGGGCAAATTCGCCATTGTCACCGGCGCGGCATCCAAGCGCGGTCTCGGCAAGGCGACGGCGAAGCTCTTCGCCGAACACGGCGCGACCGTCGCGATCCTCGACCTCGACGAGGGGGCCGCAAAGGAGGCTGCCGCCGATCTCGGTCCGCAGCATGTCGGTATGGCGTGTGACGTCACCGATCTCGAAGGCGTGAAGAAAGTCTTCGACGCGCTGGCCGCCAAGTGGGGCCGGATCGATATCCTCGTCAACAATGCCGGCATCACCCAGCCGTTGAAGATCATGGACATCGCGCCGAAGAACTACGACGCGGTCCTCGACGTGAACCTGCGCGGCACGCTTTATTGCAGCCAGGCGGTCATTCCGCACATGCGTTCGCGCAAGGAAGGCAAGATCGTCAACCTGTCGTCGGTTTCCGCGCAGCGTGGCGGGGGCATTTTCGGTGGTCCGCACTACTCCGCCGCCAAGGCCGGCGTGCTGGGCCTCACCAAGGCGATGGCGCGTGAACTGGCGCCCGACAACGTCCGCGTCAATGCGATCTGCCCGGGCTTCATCGCCACCGACATCACCGGCGGAATGCTGACGCCGGAAAAGCTGGAGGAGATCAAGCTCGGCATCCCGATGGGCCGCGCCGGGATGGCGGACGACGTCGCGGGCTGCGCGCTGTTCCTCGCCTCGGATCTCTCGGCCTATGTCACAGGCTCCGAAGTCGATGTGAACGGCGGCTCGCTCATTCATTGATCCTGCCGGCCGGCGCGTTTCGACGTGCCGGCCCCGCATCCGAGGAAGAAGGCATGAAACTGGGATTGGGAAGCTACGCCTTCCGTTGGTCGATCGGTATCAAGAATCTGCAGCCAGCGCAGCCGATGACGGCGATGGAAGTGCTGGAGATCGCCCATCAGCACGGCCTGTCGCTTGTGCAATATGCCGATAACCTGCCGCTGGACCGGCTGACGGCGGAAGAACACCTCGCCCTCAAGGCACGCGCCGACAGCTACGGCATGGCGCTGGAACTCGGCACGCAGTCCTTCGATGCGGAAGAACTCGCCCGCTACATTCCCATCGGCGAGCGCATCGGTTCGAAAATCCTGCGGGTGGCGCTCGATGCCGAGGATGCGCTGATCCCCGTGCCGGAGCTTGCTGCGCAAATCCGGGACCTGCTGCCTGACGGCAAACGTGCCGGTTTGCGTTTTGCCATCGAAAACCACTTCAACTATCCATCGCCGCGCATGGTCGAGCTTCTCGATGCGGTCGCCGACGATGCGCTCGGCGTCTGCCTCGACGTCGCCAATTCCATCTGCGCTGGTGAATGGCCGATGACCACGGTGAAGATGCTGGCGCCCTACACGATCAACCTGCATCTCAAAGACTACGAGATCACTCCGGATCCTTACGGCGTCGGTTTCCGCATCCACGGCATGCCCTTGTCGGAGGGCAGGGCCGAAATCGAGGAAATCCTGGCAGCGCTCGCCCATTGCCCTGACGACATGAGCGTCATCCTCGAACATTGGCTGCCGCAGTCCGACGACATGAAGGCCACGCGGCAAATGGAACATATCTGGCTTGGCCGCACCGTTGCCGCCGCCAAGCGGCTGGTACCGGGCAACCATAACGTCTAGAGCCCGTTCGGGCGGAATAACGGTGAGGCCATCACTGGCCGGAGGGGACGACGTGCGTCCGGCAGGAGGAGAACGCCATGACGATCAAGACGAAGAAGCTCATCAATGCGCCCGAGGATATCATCCCGGAATTCATCGAGGGCCTTGTCAGCGCCTGGCCGGATCTCCTGACGGTGGAAGGCCCGACAGGCAGGGCCGTGGTGGCGCGGCACGGGCCGCGCGACGGCAAGGTGGGCATCGTCATCGGTGGCGGATCGGGCCACGAACCGGCCTTTGCCGGCTATGTCGGACGCGGCCTTGCAGATGCGGCGGCCGTCGGCAATGTCTTCGCTTCTCCTTCGCCGCAGCAGATCCTGGATGCCGGACGCGCGGCCGATGGCGGCGCGGGCGTCGTGTTTCTCTACGGCAACTACACGGGCGACGTGCTGAACTTCACCATGGCGGCGGAAGAGCTGGCGGGCGAGGGGACGCCAGTGCGTCACGTCGCGGTGACCGATGACATTGCCTCCGCACCTTTCGCGCGGCGGGAAGAACGCCGCGGTGTCGCCGGGGATTTCTTCGTCTTCAAATGCGCGGGCGCTGCCGCCGACCTGGGCGAGCCGCTTGAGCGGGTCGAAGCGCTGGCACGCCTTGCCAACAAGAAGTGCCGCTCCATGGGCGTCGCGCTCGGGGCCTGCTCGCTGCCGCAGACGGGGACGCCGAATTTCGAGATCGGGCCGGAGGATATGGAAATCGGCATGGGAATCCATGGCGAGCCGGGCATGCGCCGCGTGCAGCTTGCCAGCGCAGATGCCGTCGTCGACATCCTGATGGAACCGATCCTCGCGGAACTGGAGCTTCGCGAGGGCGACCGCGTCGCCGTGTTGGTCAACGGGCTCGGCGCGACGACGCAGCTCGAACTGGTCGTGCTGTTCCGCCGCGTGCACCATATTCTCGCGGAGAAGGGAATTCACATCCAAGCCCGCTGGGTCGGTGAATATGCGACCTCGCTGGAAATGGCGGGGGCTTCCGTCACCATCCTCAAGCTTGACGATACGCTGATACGCCTTCTCGATCATCCGTGCCGCACGCCCGCGCTGACGGTCGGGATGGAGCCGGCTCCGCTTGCGGCTGCAAAACGCAGCGTGCGTCAGGTGCAGACAAAAAAGACTGCGGTCAAGCAAGACCGTACTCTGCTGCAGACGGAGGGAAGCATTGCGCCGGCTCGGTTCCGCTCCATGATGGCCGATGTCGCGAGCGCCATCCGAGAGAAACGCGATTGGCTTTCGGAGCTTGACGGCGTCATCGGCGACGGCGATCACGGCGTCACCATGGATATCGGCTGGACGGCCGTGAACGCCGCTCTGTCCGAACTGGCAGCGGATGCGCCGATCTCCGAGACTTGCGACGTGATCGCCCAGGCCTTCCTGACGGCGGTCGGCGCTTCGTCGGGACCGCTTTACGCCAGCGCTTTTCAAAACGCCGGCGCGGCCGTTTCCGAACGGCTTAATCTCGATGGCCCGGCCATGGCCGCTTGGATCAAGGGTATGGGCGACGGCATCCTGTCGCGCGGCGGTGCCAAGCCGGGCGACAAGACCATGCTCGACGCATGGGTGCCGGCCGGCAAGGCGGCGGTCCTTGCCGCCGGCGACGGCGCGGATGAACGTGCTGTCTTGCAGGCCGCGGCGGACGCGGCGCGCGCCGGAATGGACGAGACCGCGACATTCGAAAGCCGCAGGGGCCGTTCGGCGAAACTGGGCGCGCGTTCGCTCGGGCATATCGACCCGGGCGCTGCTTCCGCTGCGCTCATCCTCGGAGCGATGCTGAAAACCTGAAACGCGCGTGGCATGCGGACGAGACGTCTTTCACCAGCCCAGCGCTGGCCGGCGTCAGGGTTGCAGGCCGGCCATTGGACCAGTTGCTTAGTCGCGCGCTGCTGTCATCCTGGATTCGCAAAAACCCCGATTAAGGCGATACCTGTTTCTCTGACATTTGCAACGCGGCAAAAATAGAAGGTTTTGCGACAGCTGTTCAGCCACGATGGCATGGTGAGCTGCCTTGATTCAAAATTTAATCGTATATGTTCCATAATCTATCTTATGTGATCTGCGAATTGCCGCGGGGTGGGTTCAAGTATGAAGTGCGACTTACGAATGATGCCAATGGGTTATCAGTCGCAAGGGCGCTGTCATGAAACGCACCTACTCCCATCTTGATCTGAACGAACGCCGCAGGATCGCCCGCTGGCGCCACGCCGGCCTGAGCATCGATATCATCGCGAAGAAACTTGGACGTCATCGCTCGACGATCTTCCGCGAGGTTCGGCGCAAAGTCTATATCGCTCCAACTCAAGGAGATGACCAGGGCAAGCTCGGCGCTAAGCCGCACGCGTTGGATAGCTGGACTGATGAACAGGATGCCACGGCGAAAACGCTGGCGTCGGCTTAGCCCCGTTTCATCGCTAGGCAGCTTCTGGGGCTTGATGTGGGCCTATTGGCTTTCAGAGCGCTGGCGAGAGGCCTAGATCCTGACATTCGGCATTCTGTTGCTCGCCGGCCTGTCGGCGCAAGCCAGCGTCTGGTTCGCCCTGACGTCCGGCGAACTCATCAACAAGATCGCCTACTTCCATCATCCAACGGCGCCGACGACACCTTCGGCCCTGCTGGCCACTGCGGCGACGCTCGCCGCGCGATAGTGCGGGACGCCGGCTTCACGGCGGCTTAGAGCCAGGCGGCAACACGCAGGATCGGGTTTTCCGATAGCCGCATGATGCCGAATGCAAACCCAGCGCAACGCCGAAGGCGAGGGCATCCGAGCCGCGGCCGGCGTAGTGTACGATGTTCCGGGAGATGCCACGAGAAGCTCCATGGCATATACGTCCGCCGAACAGGCGAATTGTTAGATCGTCTCGCGGCTGCACCACTTGTGGGGGCAGCTGGAAGTCCACCGGTTTGCAAAGTAGAAATGCCATTGTCAGTGCTCTACGGCACGGCTGCCCTTGATCCGTTTCGGCGGCAGGTAGGGACAGTGCAAAGGATCAGCGCCGACGAGGCCGACGGCCTGGATACTTCCGCATGATCCGATGCGTCTCCTCCGTCACGGTAGGTTAAGGTTTCAGGGGATTCTGACTAAAAGCTCCCTGAGCTCAGAACGACCAAGGATCGATCAGGTCCAGGCCGGTCCCGGCGAAATCGCGAACGTTGCGGGTGGCAAGGCGGCCGCCGTTGACGCGGGCGATGGCGGCGATCATGCCATCGGGCACCGACATGACGCGACCTCCCCGCGCCGCCTCGCCCATGATTTCGCCATAGGCCAGGGCCGCCTCTTCCGTGAGTGCGAAAATGCGGTCGGCAAAGCGGCGGCGCCAGTCGTCGAGGCCCTGGCCCAGCCGGTCGGCGCGCTGGTCCGACCTTGTCTTCTCGATGCCATAGGCGATTTCGGCGATCGTCACAGTCGGAAGCGCAAGCTCCGCGTCAAAACGCTCGAGCCAGGCGATCACCGGCTCCGCCGGGGCCTTCTTCAGCGTTTCCGACACGACATTGGTATTAAGGAAGATCAAAGGTCTGGCCCCGCATGCGGCGTGCGCTGCGCGCGGATCACCGCTTCGAGATCGAGATCGGTGCCGAAACTGGCGGAAACCCGGCGATAGAAGCTCTTTGCCGGCTCCCGTCCGGTCTCGCGCGCACTATAGGCCTCGAGCGCGCGCTCGACGATGTCGGCGATCGAGCGGTTTTCCCGCCGCGCAAGACGGTGCGCGAGGTCACGGGCGCGGGCGCTGCGGACGGAAAGCTGTGGTTCAACCATGGCAAAACTCCTTTCACCGAATATGGGCCGAAGCACGCTGCCATCAAGATGGCAGATGATGGCAGACGATCACCGGCGGTTTCTCCAGCGCCTGCATCATCGGATAGACACTGAAGACGGTGGCGGGCGAGGACTATCAGATCAATCCTAATCTTGCTTCGCCTAACGTTCGCCGAGCTGGCGAAGATGCATGTTCGGACCGACCGGCCCACAGAGGTCGCCAGAAAAAGACCTCGCGTGCGAGATTTCTCAATCCCAACCGGCCGGTCGGCTTAGCAGCGCCGTCACTAATTGATCCGGCCATTACTAATAGTCGACCGCATCGCGGAGTATCGGACACGTCATGCAATGACCACCGCCGCGGCCACGGCCGAGTTCAGAGCCGTCGATGGTTATTACCTCGATTCCCGCCTTCCGAAGGAGCGTGTTTGCGTAGGTGTTGCGGTCATATGCGAAGACGACGCCGGGCGAGGCGCAAACGAGATTAGCGCCCGAATCCCATTGTGTTCGCTCGCGCATATAATCGTTGCCGCCAGTCTCAACGACCCGGAGCTGCTTCAACCCCAAGGCTTCACGCACCGTCTCGATCAAGCCCTTGTCCTTGCTAAGCACGATTCCCCCCTTCCCGTCTGGGCGATAGGAGAAGCACTCGATGCCGTTAACGATATCGGGATAGGTCAGCACGCAGTCGCGGTCAGCGAAGGTGAATACTGTATCAAGATGCATAGCCGCGCGAAGTTTGGGCATGGCTGCGATGATGACGCGCTCCGCCGCGCCAGCCTCGAACAAAGCCCCGGCGACTTGGCTGATAGCCTGCCGCGACGTGCGTTCGCTCATGCCGATCAGAACGTTGCCCTTGCCAATAGGCATGACGTCGCCACCCTCAAGTGTGGCCATGCCCCAATTCTTTGTCGGATCTCCCCACCAGACGTTCACCTGGTCAGCAAAGTCTGGATGGAATTTATAAATTGCGGTCGTCAGCAGAGTTTCTTCATGTCGCGCCTGCCAGAATAGCGGATTGAGCGTGACGCCGCCGTAAATCCAGCAGGTGGTGTCGCGCGTATAGAGCGTGTTGGGGAGCGGCGGGAGGAGATATTCGTTCACACCCGCTGCGTCGCGGATAAGCGCAAGTGTCTCGCCACCGATAGTCTCAGGAAACTCGCTGGTGGAAAGGCCGCCAATTAGGGTTTCCGCCAATTGCCGGGAGGACAGTCCTTCGAGATAAGAACGCACCTCCGCAACGAACCCAAGTCCAACCATGTTCGGGACGACCTGCTGATCCAGAACCCATTTCCTTGCCTCTGATATCGCCATCGTTTCCGCGAGCAAGTTATGCATCTCGAGAACTTCGACGCCCCTGTCCCGCATTTTGGTCACGAAGTCAAAGTGATCTCTTTTGGCCACGTCAACCCAAAGGACATCATCAAACAAGAGGGTATCGCAATTGCTCGGTGTTAGCCGCTGATGCGCGCGCCCGGGCGCGCACACCAAAACCTTGCGCAGTTGTCCCACTTCGGAATGAACGCCAAATCCACTCGCCACGATTGTGCTCCCCGTTTAGATGATGATCGTTCCCGTCAGAATGCCCGCGAGGCCAGCGATCGCCGCGACAACGGTGACGCAAAAGACCAACAGTTCTGCCCGAGAGAATACTTTGGCTCTCTGCTCCTGTCTCGCCCACAAATAAAGGACGGTGCCAGCACAGTAGAGGATTGCAACAAGCAGTACGTATTCGAGGCCTGCGGCGACGAACATAAACAGCGTGTAGATCGCCGCGACGGCGGCGATAACTTGATCCCGCCTTCGAGGATGCTGCGTGCCCTCATACGCCACCCCGCTTCGCGCCAACAGGATTCCGTAGCCAGCCACGAGCAGGTAGGGCAAAAGCGACGTCACACTGGTCATATCCAGCATGAGGTTGAAGGCATCTCTCGACCAGTAAGTCGAGACGACGAATAGGGAGACAACGCCGTTTGTCAGCCACAGGGCATTAGCTGGCACGCGATTACCGTTTTGAGCGGAGAATATCCTCGGCATATCTCCCGATCGCGCTGCAGCGAACAGAACCTCTGCGCAAATTAGTGACCAGGCAAGATATGCGCCGAGAACCGAAACCAAAACCCCGACGGAGATGAAAACGGCTCCCCAGTGCCCAACGATCAGTTCCATCGCCCCTGCGAGGGAAGGATTTGTGACCGCAGCAAGGTGGGCCCGTGGCGCGATCGCGTACGGGAAAATGGTCACAGCGACCATCAGACCCGTCACGGCCACGAAGCCAAGGATAGTTGCCGTGCCTACATCGGCGCGGGTGCGCGCATAGCGTGAATAGACGCTGGCACCTTCAATGCCAAGGAAAACGAAAACGGTGATCAACATTGTGTCCCGCACCTGCTGCAGCAGCGTTTTCTCGGGCATCTCTAAACCGCCGAAGAAGTTCTCGGCGAATTGGTCGTAGTGGAAATAGAACATGAAGGCCAAAATCGCGACGATAATCGGTACGATCTTGGCAACTGTCACCACCATGTTAATAAAGGTCGCCTGCTCAACGCCACGCAGGATCATGAAATGGAACGACCAGATCCCAACTAGCGAGACGATGATCGAGAAGGCGCTGCTGCCGTCTCCGAATAAATCCGGAAAAAAACGCCCGAGCGTTGAGCCGATCAGCACCCAATAAAAGACGTTACCGAGGCAGCTTCCCAACCAGTATCCGAACGCGGACAGGAAGCCCATATAATCGCCGAACCCCGCCTTGGCGTAGGCAAACACACCGGAATCTATTTCAGGCCTTCGTTCGGCCAGGGTCTGGAAGACACGGGCCAGCATATACATGCCGGTGCCGGCAATGGCCCAGGCAATCATCGCTCCGAAGGGGCCAGTGGCCGTGGCAAAGCGACCGGGAAGGTTGAATATACCCGCTCCCACCATGGAGCCAACCACCATCGCCGTCAGTGCAAAAAGAGAAAGTTTCGACACCGCCTGCTCGTTCACCACGCCCTCCGTCATACAATAACTGAATTATCGTTGGGACTTAGCTTCATCTGATACAGAGCGTAGCAGGCATCATCGACAACTCAATAGCGCAAGTGCATGACGGTTACATGTTTTGCATTAGATTCATGCCGGTGGCCAAGACTGGTACAGTCGAGATCGCATACCGATAGTTATGCAGAACCATCGGTATGCGGAGCTGGTTCCGCGGCCATCAATCGGGCCATCCAGCGCGTTGAAGATACTTGGTCGGTAAATGAGACTACGGCGATGGCGATAGGTACCCCAATAAACGTGCCGTATATTCCCCAGATAAAGGTCCAGAGGAAAATGGCGACCAGAATAACGAAGGGTGACAGCTGGAGGGCATCGCCGGATACTCTCGGCTCGATGTAATTCCCAATAACGAACTGATTGATGGTTAGCAAAGCGAAAGCAAAGACGGCTAGGCCGGGGTCTCCCATATGCGCCAGAATGAACAATGACGGGAAAACAGTCGCGATCAGCGGACCGATGAACGGAATGAAGTTGAACACAAAACCGATGACGCCCCACTCTACTGGGAAGGGAATCCTGGTTGCCAAGGCAAACAACGATATCGCCAAGCCTGTAGCGGCGCTAACCAAGCTTCGAACGACCATATAGCGCCTGAATTTGCGAGCCATGTCGACGCTGCCCCGGATCAGGATCGAGGATACCCCAGACTTTTGAAGGCGCCTGACGCTTCGCTCCATCCGCTCGGCCTCAACCAGCCCAGTCAGCACATAGGCCAATACGACGACCCAAAAACCGGCCGTCTGGCTCATCCGCGACACCAACTGCTGCGCGGTCCGCAAAACGACATTGATGTTGACGCTATCTGCCCACAGAGCGGCAAGCTCGATGCCGCGCTCTTCCAGCCATGTCGCGAAATTCTGGTAGAGCGTCTGGTACTTCGACGCGTTTCCGCTCACCGTGAACCATAGATTGCCGAATGCCCAGGCGGTAATCGAGCTCAGCAGGACGAAGATGACAAGGATGACCGACAGCGTGACCACTGTCGCCAGTGGCTTCCAAAGCCAGTTCTGCAAAATCGACTGGAGGGGCAGCGCAAGCGCTAAAATAAAGATCGCGAGCGTGAGAGGCGTTGTGAAGCTATTGGCGAAGTAGGCACTCCACAATACAAACAAGACCCCGATGACGCTCACCCATACTTCTCTACCCTTGTGACGGGTGTCAGTGTCTGCATCATCAGCAGGTGGCGACATGAGATGGGCTGATTCGTTTCTCACAAGCGACCGCCATTTGTAATCGTGCCTTGCAGCACTGTTGTTGATTGCCACTGAGAACTGACCCGGCGTTTCCACCGAGAATTGACCTGCCTGTTAGGTATGTTTCGGGTCTGCGGTCGTCGTCAAGTTCCTCGTTTCTTCTTTGTCGATTTAGTGTCGTGCGCAGAGCTGTTCTTGAAGCGGAAGCTGTCGTTCCCGGTCTCTAGGAGGTGGCAATGATGCGTGAGCCGGTCCAGCAGCGCTGTAGTCATCTTGGCATCACCAAACACGCTGGCCTACTCGCTGAAGCTCAGGTTGGTGGTGATGATGACGCTGGTTCGCTCATAGAGCTTGCTCAGCAAATGGAACAGCATTGCACCGCCTGACGCGCTGAACGGCAGGTAGCCGAGCTCATCGAGGATGACGAGATCGGAGTGGTCAAGCCGGTCGGCGATCTGCCCAGGCCGTCCTCGCGCTTTCTCCTGCTCCAGCGCATTTACCAGCTCGATGGTCGAGAAGAATCGAACCGTCTTGTGGTAATGCTCTATCGCTTGGACTCCGATCGCATTCGCGACATGCATCTTGCCCGTACTGGGTCCGCCGACCAGACCGATGTTGTTTGCGTCGTCCAGGAAGTTGCAGCGATGAAGCTGTTGCACGAGGGCCTCGTTGATCTCGCTGCTGGCGAAGTCGAAGCATTCAGTTCACGGTAGGCGGGGAAGCGTGCCGTCTTGAGCTGATAGGCAGTCGAGCGAACTTCACGTTCCGCGATCTCCGCCTTTAGGAACTGCGATAGGATTGAAATGGCAACCTCGAACGCCGGCGATCTTTGTTCAGTCAGCTCACCGACGGCTTGTGACATCCCGTGCATCTTCAGTTGCCGCAGCATGATGACGATAGCACCGCTTGCTGGATTATGACGCATGGCGGGCCTCCGTGTTTCTCAGGGCATCGTATCGTTCGACATTGGCATTGGGCTCGTTGATGAGCGTCAAGGCTTGCGGCGCATCGATGGTCAGCGGCGTGAAGGATTTGCCGTCGACAAGGCGATGCAGCAGGTTCAGCACATGCATCTTGTTGGAACACCGGACTTCAGCGCCATATCAACCGCCGACAGGACGGCCTGTTCATTGTGTTGAAGGACGAGCGCCAGGATATCGACCATCTACCGGTCGCCACCCGGCTTCTTGAGCAGGTATTGCTGCAAGGCCGGGAATGCCTCGGGGAGTTCGGCGAACGGTGCGCCATTGCGAAGCGCACTTGGCTTGCGCTCCACGGGCGGCCAGAGCATCGATACACTCGATCCCGCATTTGCGGCAAGCGAGGGGCCCAACACGCTGATGGCGCAGTTCGGCGAGAAACTGTTCGGCGAGAAACTGCTCGGAGTGAATGCCAATGGGGAAATCGTTCCGCGGCTGGCAACCGAATTGGGTTCCTCTAAGGACGCCAAAACCTGGACGTTCAAGATCCGTGAGGGCGTGACCTTCCACGATGGCAAGTCTGTGACGGCCGAGGACGTCGTCGAGACGATGAGACGGACGCGCTCAAGGCTCGCTACCAGGCCACTTCCCCAAGTCGAGGCTCTATCCCGCGTTGCGCGACACGCAGCTCTACCGGGTCGATGTTGAAGGCGTTCAGTTGAACGGCGGCCCGGCGCGCAATGCAAACGACGTTCTGCCGGAGCACATGCGCGTATCGAGGCCAGTTGCAGGGCGCTTGCAGAAACAGCTTCGGCAGATGCCTAGGGCGTGAATCGCGTTAGTAGGCACCCTCGTAGGCTTCGCAAATCTCAGCCTGCGTCTTGCCCGCAAGGTAGGCGATCTCGCCTTTCTTGTGCTTGACGTAAACGTCGGCGAAGCCCTCTGGGAACCAGCCGCAGACCGTCGCATTGCCCTCGAAGCGCTGTAGGGCGGCTTCGAGGGTCTGCGGGAGGCGGACGTAGCCGCGGGCGGCAAGCGCTTCTATGTTGAGAAGCGAGAGGTCCTCCTGCGTTGCCTCCGGCACCGCCAGCCCCTCCTCGATGCCCTGCACGCCGGCATGCACAATCGCGGCAAGCGCCAGATGCGGATTGGCGGCGGCGTCGGCAGCGCGGAACTCGAAATTGAACTGGGCAGCCCGCGCGATATCGCTGATATCCGAGACCGGGCAGATGCGCACGGAGGCCTCGCGGTCACGGAAGCCGAGATTGTTGAAGGCCGCACTCCAGCGGTGCGGAGTGAGCCGCAGGTAGGAGACGACGCTTGGCGCGGTGATGGCGATGATCGAATCGAGATACTTCAGGATGCCGGCGACGAACTTTCCGGCGACATCAGAAAGCTCGTGTTTGCCATCCGGATCGTAGGTGACCGGATTGCCGGCCGAATCCAGCATGCTGATATGCACATGCACGCCGTTGCCGACGCCGGCCGGATCGCGGATCGGCGTGAAGGTCGGATCGTAGCCAAGCTCGCGCGCGACGAGGCCGACGAGTTCGCGGGTGATCAGCGAATGATCGGCGACGGTGACGCCCTTCTGCGGCCCCATCGTCACCTCGAACTGGCCGGCGCCGAACTCCTTGAGGATCGTGTCGGGCATGACGCCCGCAGCGCGCATCGCGGCGATGATCGCCTCGCAGAAATGCCGCTCCTCCTGGAAACCGCTGAGCGTGAAGGCCTTGCCGACCTCGGAGACGAGGTGCTTGATCTGGAATTCGTGCTCGAAAGCGCCGTAGAGCGTGACGCCCGCCACCCTCTCCAACCGCTCAAGGGCGGCTTCGAGGATCGAGCGCGTGCAGAATTCCCACGGCCGGCCGTCGGTATAGCGGATATTGCCGAGCACGAAATTCTCGTTGGGTGCCCCCTCCTCGCTCTCGATGCTGACGCTCGTCGCAGCGTCAGGAATGAGCACGAGATCGCCCAAAGAGCCGAAGGGGCTTTCGGCGATATTGTCGAAGCAGGTGATCTGCACGTTGGTCGGCGTCCAACCGACGCCGCGTTTCAGACGCTTTTCCATCTGCGCCAGCGGAAAGGCCTTGCCGCGCACCTTGCCCGAAAGGTCGCCGCAGCAGGCGACCATCATTTCCTCACGTTTCATCTGCGTCCCCGTTGATCTGGTCATAACCCGGCATCGAAAAGCGGATGCCGTCCCAATCCTTGATGCGTTTCTGCGTCGCTTCCCAATCGGCCTCGGAGACGCGCACGATCAGCGCCTCGACGAGCGCCATGGCGGCCGCCACCGTATCCCAGGCCGTGCCGGCATCGATCGGAAGTGCTACGATATGATCGGCGCTGCGGGCGGCCGGCGACATCCATTTGTCGGTGACGACGACGATCGTCGCACCGCGTTTTTCCACGATCGTCTCGACAAGGCGCGAGAGGCTGAGCTGGTAGCGCCGGAAATCGAAGAGAACGACGACGTCCTTCTTTCGCATACGCAGCACATGCTCCGGCCAGAATTCCGGGTTGTCCGCCATATGGTAGATGCCGCTGCGGATCTGCCGGAGGTGGATCGACAGGAACGCGGCGACATTGTCGCTGACGCGGCCACCAAGCAGGAAGATGTTGCGCGACGGATCGGCGAGCAGGCCGGCAAGGATATCGAACTGCGCCTGCGACACAGTCGCCGCCATTTCCTGCATGACGGCCGAGACCCGCGCGACATATTCCGACAGGAATTCCGAATGGCCGACTGGCTTCTGGCTAGATTTTAGGTCGAGCGGCGAACGCTGCCCTTCCTTCAGCTCTGCGATGAGCTGGCGTTGAAGGTCCTGGAAGCCGTTGCAGCCGATCTTGCTGACGAAGCGGGTGATGGATGGCGCGCTGACGCCGGTTTTCGCCGCCAGCTCCTGGATGCTTTCGAGGCCGGTGAAAGGGTAATCGGCGAGAATGGCGTTGGCGATCTTGCGCTCGCTCGCCGTCAGCATCGCGGTGGCCTCGCGGATCCTTGTGCGGATCGTCGTCGACGATTTTCCATCGCTCATTGGCGTTCGTTCCCGTTGTTGGCGTGAATATTCGCGCCATGAAAAAAAATAGTCAAATGGAAAAATTATGTTGACTATGATCGGAAAATTTCTTTGACTGATTGCTATAGAAGCCAGCGCCCGGCCCCTTGCCGAGCCGCATGACGGATTCCATTCCATGCTCAGGTTCGCAGGTCGCGACACAAACAGATTGCTGCAGGCGGGAGACCCCGATCCTGTGGAATGGATCAATTCCACCGGCGGGTCGCCGATCTTTCTGACCTGCGAGCATGCGGGCCGCGCCGTGCCGCGCGCCCTTGGCGATCTCGGCATTCCGACCGAGGAGATGGAGCGCCATATCGCGTATGACGTCGGCGCCGAGGGCGTCGCGCGCGGCCTTGCAGAATGCCTCGACGCGGCGCTCATCCTCCAGCGCTACAGCCGACTCGTCATCGACTGCAATCGCCCGCTGGAGGCTAAGGACTGCATCGTCACGCAAAGCGACGGCACGGTCGTTCCGGTCAATGCCGATGTCACCGATCCCGAACGCTCCCGCCGCTACGTGGAAATCCACCAGCCGCTGCACGAGGCGATCGCCGTAGCGCTCGACCAGCGCCAGATGAGCGGAACACCGCTCCTTCTCGTTTCCGTGCACAGTTTCACACCAATCATGCGCGCGACCGGCGATGTCCGGGATTTCGAACTCGGGCTACTCTACAATCGCGACGCCCGCCTCGCCGAACGGCTGGCGGAAACCTTCCGCGCCGCCAACCCGGACGTCACCGTCCGGCTCAATGCGCCTTACAACGTCGACGACGTCTCCGATTTCACCATTCCGGTGCACGGCGAGCGGCGTGGCATTCCGCATGTGCTTCTCGAAGTGCGCAACGACCTTATCAACGACGCCCGCGGGCAGCAGGAATGGGCCGACCGCCTGGCCGGCCCCCTGCGCCTTGCGGCAGACAGAATCGAAGGAACCGCCTGATGGCCGCTGACCATCTCACGACCCGCGAAATCCGGCTCGATCCGGCCGCCTCCGCGATCCTCTTCATCGACGTGCAAAATTTTTCCGTGCGTCGCGAGGGCGGCGAGTTCAAGGATGTCTCCGACGCGGATATCGGAGGCAAGTACGGCTACTATTTCAAGCGCATCAACGAGGTGGCGATCCCGAACATGCAGCGCCTGCTTGCCGGCTTCCGCAAGGCCGGCATGGAAGTGCTGCACACGACGATCGAGAGCCTGACGAAGGACGGCCGCGACCGCAGCCTCGACTACAAGATCACCGGCTTCAACGTGCCGAAGGGCTCGTGGGACGGCAAGGTAATCGACGAACTGGAGCCGCTGGAGGACGAAATCGTCTTCCCGAAGAGCTCGTCCAGCGTCTTCGTGTCCACCCATATCGACTACACGCTGCGCAATCTCGGCGTGAAGCAACTCGTACTGTGTGGGCTTCTGACCGACCAGTGCGTGGAATCGGCGATCCGCGACGCCTGCGACCTCAACTATCTGGTGACCCTCGTGCCGGATGCCTGCGGCACCTATTCCGAGGAACGCCACAACACATCACTGAGCGCGATCAAGGGCTATTGCCGGCAGATTTCGACCGACGATCTCTTGAAGGAAATCGGGCAGTAAAACGCCCTGAAACGAACCGACGGGACGGAAACCAGGAGCATTTCAAAGCGGGCCGCAGAATAAAACAAAAAGGCCGGGCCGCTGATCCATTCACTGCCGAAAAGGCACAAAAAGGGGAACGACCATGATGAAGACTTCCAGACTGCTTCTGGCGGCGGCGAGTTTCGTGCTGGCCTCCACCGCGGCCTTTGCCGCTGACGACAAGATCGTGATCGGCGGCGCCCTGTCCATGACGGGCATCCAAGCCCCGCTCGACACGCCCGGATACAACGGCGCGCAGGTCGCCGTGAAATACCTAAACGACAATGGCGGCGTGCTCGGCAAGCAGATCGAGTTTATCAACATCGACGGCAAGTCCGATCCTGTGACGGTCGGCAACGTCGCCGTCGAGCTGATCGACAAGGGCGCGCAGGTCATTGTCGCGCCGTGCGACTTCGATTTCGGTTCGCCGGCCAGCCGCGAGGCGCAGACCGCCAACCTCGTCGGCATCTCTACCTGCGCTTCCGATCCGCTCTATTCCTCCTGGTCGCTCGGCGACAAGCAGTTCACGCTCTCCATGTGGAACACCACGATGGGCGCGACGGCCGCCGACTTCGCCTTCAAGGAAAAGGGCTGGAAAACGGCCTATGTCGTCACCGACCAGTTCATCGCCTACACCAAGTCGCTGTCGAAATACTTCGTCGAGCAGTTCAAGGCGGATGGCGGCGAGATCATTCTCGAAGACACCTACACGAACGGCGACAACAACTTTTCCGCCCAGCTCGCGCGTCTCCAGGCCCTCGGCAAGAAGCCGGACGTGATTTTCGTTTCCTCATACGGCACGGATATCGGCGTGATCATCCGTGCGCTTCGCGAAGTCGGCTACAATGCGCCGATCCTCGGCGGCGATGCCTATGACGACCCGGCTATGCATCAGGCGCTCGGCGAAAAGTTCGGCAACGACGTCTATTTCGTCACGCATACCTGGATGGGAGCGGGAGCGGATCCGGAAATGGAAAAGTTCATCGGCCTCTACAAGGAGATGTTCGGCAAGGATCCGGATACCTCCTTCGTCTCGACTGGCTGGGACACGATCATGATGATCGCCCAGGCGATCACGGCGGCCGGTTCGACCGATGGCGCGGCCGTTGCCAAGGCGCTGGAAGACGGCCAGTTCAAGCTACTCACCGGCGACCTCGACTACGGCACGAACGAGGAAGGCCATGTGCCGAACAAGGCCGCGGCCCTCATCGAGCTCAAGGGCGGCAAGCCGACCTTCGTCGGATGGCGCAGGCCGGAATCCCTGCCGAAGCCCTGATCGCACACTCCGGGCCGGTCTTGCGACCGGCCCATCACCTTCGGAAAAGCCATGTTTGAAACGCGCCTCGCGGTAAACGACGTGTCGGTGGAATTCACCGGCCTTCGCGCCCTCGACCATGTGTCGCTCTCTGTTGCCACCGGCGAGGTCGTCGGCCTGATCGGGCCGAACGGCTCCGGCAAGACGACGCTCATCAACGCCATCACCGGCCAGGTGAAACTGGCAAGCGGCACGATCGCCGCCGGCGACACCCGGCTCTCCGGCCTCTCGCCCCGCCAGATCGCGCTTGAAGGCGTCAGCCGCTCGTTCCAGATCGTCCGTCTGTTCAACACGATGACGGTGCTGGAAAATGTCGAGGCCGCCGCCCTCGCCAAGGGCGCCTCTCTCGCCGTCGCGACCGAGCGCGCAAAAGGCCTGCTCGACGAACTCGGCCTGACGGCCAAGGCGGACGAGCTGGGCGAAAGCCTGAGCTACGGCGACAAGCGCCGCGTGGAAATCGCCCGAGCGCTTGCCGCCGAACCCCGTTTCCTGCTGCTCGACGAGCCGGCCGCCGGCATGAACGACGCGGAGACCGAAACACTACTGCACACGCTGTCCGAGCTGCCGACGAAACGCGGCCTCGGCCTCCTCATCGTCGACCACGACATGGGCCTTATCATGCGCCTCTGCCACCGGCTGCATGTGCTTGCCACCGGCCGCACCATCGCTGAGGGCGATGCCGCCCATGTCCGCAGCCATCCGGCCGTCATCGAGGCCTATCTCGGCAAGGGAGCGACCATGCTTGATGTGCGCGACCTCGCCGTCAGCTACGGCACGATCCGCGCTGTGCGCGGCATCAGCTTCACCGTCGGCAGGGGCGAGCTGGTGAGCCTGCTCGGCGCCAATGGTGCGGGCAAATCCTCGACCATCAAATGCATCGCCGGTGCGCTGAAGGCGTCCGGCGGGTGCATCACGCTCAAAGGCAGGGACATCACGTCGGCAAACCCCGAACAGGTGGTGCGTGCCGGCCTTGCCACCGTGCCGGAAACCCGCGACGTCTTCCCGGACCTAACGGTCGCCGAAAACCTCATGCTCGGCGCCTACATCCACCGCCGCGACCAGGCGGGAAACCGCGAAAACCTCGAACGGCTCCACACCTTGTTCCCGCGGCTTGCGGAGCGCTCGCACCAGCCGGCCGGTACGCTCTCCGGCGGCGAGCAGCAAATGCTCGTCATCGCCCGCGCGCTGATGGCCCGCCCCAGCGTGCTGCTGCTCGACGAACCCTCACTCGGCCTCGCTCCGGCGATCGTCGAGCGCATCTTCGAGATGATCGGGACGCTGAAAAAAGCTGGCCTCACCATCCTGCTCGTCGAGCAGAACGTGAACCAGGCGCTTTCTGTCGCCGACCGCGCCTATGTCATGCGGCTCGGCGCGATCGTCACATCCGGCACGGCCGACGAGATTCGCGCGACCAGCGATCTCAGCGCGCATTATCTGGGAGGCTGACCCGTGGCTTTTGCGATCCAGTTCACCATCGATGTGCTCAGCCTCGGCGGGGCTTACGCCCTGATGGCGCTCGGCCTCGTCATCGTCTACGGCATTTTGCGGCTGGTGAATTTCGCCTATGGCGAACTCATCATGGTCGCCGGCTACACGATGTTCCTCGCCAGCGGCGACGGCCTGCCGTGGATCATCATGGCGGTGCTCGCCGTCGTCATGGCGATCGTCTTCGGTATCCTCACCGACTACGTCGCCTTCCGCCCGGTCCGAGCGAAATCGGTGACGGCTGTACTGATCACCTCCTTCGCCTTCTCGAACCTATTGCAGAACGCGGCGCTGCTCTTCATCTCGCCGCGCCCGCGCAATGTGCCTCTGCCGGAAATCTTCTCGCAGACGGTGTCGATTGGCGGCGCGATCACGCCGGTGCGCAACCTCATCACCATCGCTGCGTCCATCGTGCTGCTCGCCGCCGTCGCCTTCCTGATGCGCAAGACGACGCTCGGCATCGCCATGCGCGCGGCGGCGACCAACTTCACCATGGCGCGCATGCTGGGTGTGCCGGCGAACCTCATCATCTCGTCCGCCGTTGCGCTTTCCGGCTTCCTTGCCGGCGTGGTCGGTATCCTGTGGATCGGCCGCATCGGCACGGTCGTGCCGGGCGTCGGCATGGAGCCGTTGCTGATCGCCTTCATCGCCACGGTCATCGGTGGCATGCGCAGCCTGTCCGGCGCCGTCGTCGGCGGGTTTCTGCTGGCGCTGATCGACACGACGCTCAACTACTCCCTGTCGCAGGACCTTCTGAAGTTTCGCGACGCCTTTACCTTCAGCCTCGTCATCGTGATCCTGCTCTGGCGCCCCGAGGGCCTCATCAAGGGTCCGGCGAGCGGTCAGCGGACCTGAGGAGCGAACGCCATGAAACACGCCTATCTCACCGCCCTCATCCTTATCGCTGTCATCCTGATCATCGGCGTCGGCAGCCAATTCTCGACATTCGTCTCTATGACCGCATCGCCACCAACCTCTTAATCTCGCTGGTGCTGGTCGTCGGGCTTCAGACCTTCATGGGCAATTCCGGCCTGCTCTCCTTCGCCCATATCGGCTTCATGGGGCTTGGCGCCTATACCTCCGCGGTGCTCACCATCCCGGCGCAGATGAAGGGCATGGCGCTGCCCGACCTGTATGACTTCATGAAGGTGGTGGAAGTCTCGCCGCTTGTCGCGATGCTCGCCGCCGGTGTTCTGGCCGCAGTCGTTGCCGCGGTTGTCGCCTATCCGTTGATGCGACTTTCCGATGCCGCGTCGGTCATCACGTCCTTCGCGCTTCTCGTCGTGCTCTACACGATCATGAACAACTGGAGCGCCTTCACCAACGGCCCGCGCACCCTCTTCGGCCTACCGAATGCGACGGACATGCCGATCGCCGCCATCGTCGCCGCCATCGTCGTTGTCGTGGCTCTGCTGTTCAAGGAGTCGCGCACCGGCAAGCTCCTGCGCGCGTCGCGCGAAGACGAAGTGGCCGCCGCGGCCCTTGGCGCCAACATCCCGCACTTGCGCTGGCGCGCTTTCATTCTCGCCGCCTTCATCGCCGGCATCGGCGGTGCGCTGTGGGGGCACTTCATCACGTCATTCGCGCCAAAGGCCTTTTATCTCAAGGAGACCTTCTTGATCGTCACCATGCTGGTGATCGGCGGGGCCAACACCGTCACCGGTGCGGTCGCCGGCACGGTGCTCATCACCATCGCCTATGAGGGCCTACGCAGCACCGAGGGCGCGATTAACGCCACGTCCTTCGGCGCCGGTCAGGTCATCGGGCTTACCGAAATCGTGCTCGCGCTCGCCATGATCGCCGTCATGATCCTCAAACCCGGCGGTCTCTTCCCGAACCGCGAGATCGGCCACATCCTCACCCGCGCCCGCCGCAAGAAGGAGACCACCGCATGAGCTGGAAAACCGCCTACCGCTCCTTCTACTACGCCAATGCCGAGGCGCCGGATGACATCGTGCTTGATCCGGAGGCGACGGCGCTGCTCGTCATCGATATCCAGAACACCTATCTTGACCCGAAGGATACGCCGGAAGAGACCGCCCGCTGGCAGCCCTTCTATGACCGTATGCGCGCAACCGTGATCCCCAACACCGCGCGGCTGATCGACGAATGCCGCAAGCGCAAGGTGGAGGTCATCTACGCCCGCATCGCCTGCCAGAAACCGGACGGCCGCGACCGGTCGCTGAGCCAGAAGAAGCCCGGCTTCAACTACCTGCTGCTGCCGAAGGATCTGCCGGAAGGCCAGGTCGTGCCGGAACTCGAGCCGCGCCCCGACGAGATCGTCATCACCAAGACGACCGACAGCGCGCTGACCGGCACGAACCTGCGCCTCATTCTGCACAATATGGGCATCAAGGACGTCATCTGCTGCGGCATCTTCACCGACCAGTGCGTCTCCTCGACCGTGCGCAGCCTTGCGGACGAAAGCTTCGGCGTGGTCGTCGTCGACGATTGTGGTGCCGCGGCAACCGACAACCTGCACAAACGGGAACTGGAGATCATCAACATGATCTACTGCCATGTCGTCCAGCTCGACGAGGTTCTGACCTTCTTCAAATAGACGAGGAAAGCACGATGTCCGATCTCTACGCCCGCGAAAGCCGATCGGTCTCAAAGATGGCGCATCTGCGGTTCTTTCCGCAGGCAGTCGTCGGCGGGAATGGTGCCTATCTCACTGGCGACGATGGACGGCAACTCCTCGACTTCGCCGCCTCCTGGGGCGCGGCCAGCCTTGGCCATTCCCATCCCGCCGTCCGCGAGGCGGTCAACCGTGCGCTCTCCGACCAGTCGGGCGCCAGCTATCTTTCGACGGCGAGCGAGCCCTGCGTGCTGCTTGCAGAAAAGCTCCTGTCGCTGGTGCCTGAGCGGGCGCGCGGCCGGGTCTGGCTCGGCCATTCCGGCTCGGACGCCAACGAGACGGTCGCCCGCATGGTCGTTGCCGCCACGGGCCGCCCGCGCATCCTCGCCTTCAGCGGCGCCTATCACGGCGGCACGGTGGGCTCGATGGCGGTCTCCGGCCACCCGGCACAACAAGGCACAAGGGCGGCCGGCCTGACGCTCGTGCCCTATCCGAACAGCTACGCCGCTGGCAGCTCCGAAGCGGCAAAGAATGCTGCCCTCGCCCATCTGGAAAGGCTCTTCGCAACTGACGTTCCACCGGAAGAGGTCGCCGCCTTCTTCATCGAGCCGATCCAGTCGGATGGCGGCATGCTGGTGCCGCCGGGCGGCTACTTCAAGGCGGTGGAAGCGCTCTGCCGCAAGCATGGCATCCTGCTCGTCTCCGATGAGGTGAAGGTTGGCCTCGGGCGCAGCGGCCGGTTTAACGCCTTCGAGCACTCCGGCATCGAGCCGGATATCGTCGTCTTCGGCAAGGGCCTTGGGGGCGGCCTGCCGATCTCGGCTGTTGTCGGCCCGGAGGCGATCATGAACCACGCGGTGGCCTTTTCGCTTCAGACCGTGCACGGAAATCCCGTCTGTGCCGCCGCGGCCCTCGCCGTGCTCCAGACGATTGAGCGCGACCATCTCGTCGAGAACGCAGGCAAGATCGGCAGCCTGCTGCGCGAAGCGCTGGACCGCCTCGCCCACCGCCATTCTCTCATCGGAGATGTGCGCGGACGCGGACTTGCACTCGGCGTCGAACTCGTCGCGGACCACCCGGACAGAAGCCCGGCATCCCGCCAGACGGCCCTCACCGTCTACCGCGCCTTCCAGCTCGGCCTCGTGCTCTACTATGTCGGCGTGCAATCCAACGTGCTCGAATTCACCCCGCCCCTCACGCTGACCGGCGCGGAAGCGTTGAAGGGCGTTGCCATTCTTGATCAGGCCTTGGCCGACGTCGCCGCGGGACAGGTGGATGAAAGCCTGCTTGCCGATTTCGCAGGCTGGTAGTTTTGCCAGGTTGACCTGAAGCGCTGGCGCAGGACGCCGCGCCCACCCCATCAATATCGGATCACGAAGCGGCCGCGGGCCATTCCGCTTTCCAGCGCGACAAGGTCCTCGGGTGGCATGCGCGAGGTCGATTTCCTCGATCGGATTCGGTAGAGGCTGCTTTGCATGCACGGCGACGACCTCGCGCATTTCCTGGCGCGTTGCCAACGCTGGTTCCGGTGATGGTGACGCCGGTGGCCGTCAGCCATTCCTGAACCAGCAGCACAGGCTCGGCAACCAGCGCAGCCGCGACGATGCGCCCGCGCGGCCGGACCGCCGCGACGATCGCCGCCCAGCTTGCTGGCGTCGGCGCGAAGCCGCATGATAGCCCGGATTGTACGCAGCCTTATCCTGGTAAAAAAGACTGATCATGCCGGTGAGAGAAGACATAGGAAGCGGCAAATGACTTGGCTGCAGGTCGATCGCGCACCTTGAAAGCGAACGATTACGATGAAGTCGCTACGACATTCGCGACGATGTCGCGACAAGCCCCAAGCGACTATCAGGTCGGCTGGCCGACGGAATGCTCGGTTGCTGACAATTGGACCCGAGTTCAGCCGGAAGCTTCCGCACTATGCCGGCGAAAAGCGCGGCGCAGGCGCTCGACTGCCGCGAGTTGGATCGTGGCTTCCGGCCATTCTGTCGCCGCTAACGCACTGCATCGTCACAGGGGCCGCGGCAATGCTACCGCGCCAATTTCGAATCCGCTCGCGCGTCCTGTGAGCGCCCGGGCGGCGGTCACAGGACGGGGACGGATTGTTCCGTCCCGGTCGCGTTCGAAGCCGATGTCATCCAGACGGCGGGCCGAAAAGCGTTCGATACGCCGCATGGCAAGGTGATGGTGAAACGCATTCAGTGGCCGGGCTGCCAAGCGTGCGACGAGCACGAACAATGATGCCGGCGCCTTTCGGACGTCGAGCGCGGAAATCGGCAAGGGGTCGCTGCACGGAGCGTTATAAGTGTGAATGATACTCACAGCATTTTTCCTTTCGCAGATCGCCGCTCCCGAGGAGCGGCCGTTGAATTCAAGTTCATGAAGAAAAACTGCGGCAAAAACGGCTGGACGACAAACGATTAATCGTCGATGATTTGTGATCCATGCTCACAGGTGTTCGATGGCCGCAAACTTCCTCCCCTGACGACATTGCCGGCCTTCGATGCCGCTGCTAGGCATTTGAGCTTCACCAAGGCGGCCACGGAATTGAACCTGACGCACGGGGCGATCAGCCGAGCGGTGCGCAATCTTGAGGAAATGCTGGGCGTCCGGCTTTTCGAGCGCGACACGAGGTCGGTCAAGCTCACGTCGGAGGGAGCGGCCTACGCCGCCGAAATCGGCGCGGCACTTGACCGCGTGGGCATCGCAAACATCGCAGCGACAGCGTCCAGGTCGGCCGGTGTCCTCAATGTCAGCACCTCGGATGGCTTTGCCGGGCGCTGGCTTGTGCCTCGTCTTCACAGGTTCCATCGTCTCCACCGTGAAATCGACGTGCGTCTTTCGACATCCGGAGCGCTCACTGATTTCATCCGCGATGGCATCGACATCGCGATCCGCTACGGCGAGGGCAACTATGACAAGGTCGTATCGGAACTTCTGGCGGAAGAGGATGTCAGCCCTGTCTGCAGCCCGGAACTGCTGAAGGCAGACCACCCGCTGCGCAGCCCGGAGGATCTCCGGCACCACCGGCTCATCCACGATAATTTTCGCATCGACTGGGCAACCTGGCTGCGGGCTGCGGGCCTTTATGGGATTGATCACAGCGCCGGTGTGAAATTCGAATCCGCCGCCTATGCGGTGGAAGCGGCGGTGCAGGGCGAAGGCGTGCTCCTCGGCAGGAGCGCGCTCGTATCGGCAGACCTCGCGGCGGGGCGGCTGGTGCAACCCTTCGACCTGACTCTCAAATCGCGCTGGAGCTATTACGTCGTCTATCCGGAAGGCGCGCTGCGGAACCAGAAAATCAGGGCGTTCCGGGACTGGCTGTTTGATGAGATGGCGATGTGCCTGTAGGGCCAAGACATGCGCTTCTGCTGTCTAGACCTCTCACAAATGGCGTTGAAACGGCTTGAAACTGGAACAGCAAATGACCAAGCACAGAATTTACACGACCAGCTTTGCCAGCGTCTATCCGCACTATGTCGCAAAGGCCGAAAAGAAGGGGCGTACGAAAGCCGAGGTAGACTAGATCATTTGCTGGCTGACCGGTTACGATCAGGATGCGCTGCAAGTAAGGCTCGAAAATCAACCCGATTTCGAAACCTTCTTTGCTGAAGCGCCTTGCCTCAGCCCGTCACGAACCTAATCACCGGTGTGATCTGCGGCGTTCGCATAGAGGAAATCGAGGAGCCGAGCATGCGGGAGATTCGATATCTTGATCGACGGGAAAAGTAATGGTGAAAATCCTGCGCTCAGCCTGAGGCGATGCACATCCACTCCACGGTGATCATCGTCGCACGCCCAGATGTGATCGTCAGCATCTGACGGATTTAAAGGGCATTTCGGATCCGCATCTTTTCGACCGCACCTTAGCGAAGAGCAACCACTCGCGGCGACCCAGGATTGCGGCGTGAAGCGGACCGTCGCGCAGGGTTTCTGCTGCTGGTCTTATGCCCGCATCGGCGGTGTCGTGAAACGGAGGACGATCGGGCTCGGTGACAATCCCCGGAAACGCCAGCGGCACTCTCGACGCAACGCAAGCGCCGGATGCCGCTGATGGGCGGCGTTTGGCAGGGCGGAAGATCATCTTGTCGCGATGATGACGCAGTCGCGCGCAAGATCGAACGACAAGGCGAAGCGGGAATTCGGCTGGCAGCCGCTCGATTTCCTTGTGGCGGCGGGGTTTGAGACGGTCCAAGCACTCACCCACGCAGCGGGTACCCGGTCGAATGTTGAGCCCACGCAATGGTTGGATCTACGCATTCCCAACTGACAAGATGCTGTCGGTTGGCCTATGATAGTTCGGCTTCGTTGTCACACACAAAGGAGCTTGATGTGAACGCAATCGAACTTGCCAGCTTCAGAGTGAGACTCGACGTGGACGAAGCGTCCCTGCAGACGGCAATTGACGAGACGAACCGGTGGCTTGCCATTCAGACGGGCTTCGTGCTGCGGCGCCATGGCTCTGGCGACGGCCGCGAGCGGATCGACTACGTCGAATGGCAGAGAATGGATCACGCCATGGCGGCCGCAGAACGCTTCATGGCGGCGCCGGAAACGCAAGCATATATGGTAGCGATCGAGACCGGCTCGGTTTCGATGCACCATTTCACGCTGATGCCGTAAGCCATGCGCCGTGCCGACCGTCTCTTCGAAATCTTACAGCTTCTTAGAGGCGGTCGGCTGCGTACGAGCAAGGAACTGGCAAAGACGCTTGAGGTCTCGACCCGCACGGTTTGGCGTGGCATTGCTGATCTCCAGAAGCAGAATGTGCCAATCGATGGCGAACGCGGTCTCGGCTATATGCTGCGTGCCGGTTATTTCCTGCCACCGCTGGCGCTGACGGCGCAGGAAATAGAGGCTCTGACCTGGGGTACGAAGCTCGTCAAACCTATGGCGACACGGCGCTCGCAGATGCCGCGCGCGAGGTGCAGATCAAAATCTCCGCTCCCGCCCAACTGACAATCATATCGTTGGAACCATCAGCACCAAGGTCGCTGCGCTTCAAGCGGGTCATGCCGTCTGGGGTCTCGCCATCAAGCTCACGCAATCGCAGGGCTCCGTCCGCAAGGCGACGGTCCGGAACGGAGCCCGAGCCCCTTAGTCGATTTAGAACTGCAGTTCATTTCCGTCAGGACTTGGAATTTCTGGCGCTCATGGCCGCTTGTCGGCGAGGATAGCTAACTTATGGATCTGTGGCGGCTTGGCAAACAGGTCTCCTGCCTCTGCCTTGGCCATCAAGGCCGCAGCGACTTGGCCATTTAAGTGAGCGTCTCTTCCGTCCTCATCGTCAAACGTATCAAAGATCGCAAACGAACTCGGTCCTTCCTGGATCGCATACCAGGAAATCGTGCCTGGCTCCGCGTTGACGAGAGGTATGGCTGATCTCAGGAAATCGGCGACCTCCTGTTCCTTGCCGGGTTTTGCTTCAACCGGAACGTAGAGCGCGAATTTGGTCATGACCATCTCCATGGGCACCTGATCGTGCCCCAAGCTACTATACCACGTTTAGCCGCGGATGTTTCGCAATCGGGCAAATAAAGAAGTCCATAGGGTAGCTCGGTTTGATGTTGGAGGGCGAACTCCTCGGAATGGTTCGAAAATAAAGGTCACGGATCAAAGCTCTTGATGGTATTCAAACCGTCAGTCCTCACAACGAGGTATTTACGGCTAGAAATGGATAGCGGCGGTCGAAAGTCCCTCCCGACCCGAATGCAAATTTTCTGATCCGATACCGCATTCCTGTGTCCTCCAACACCGTAGTCGCCGCCAACAAGCCGGTTCGCACCGAAATGCCAGTCCAACGGCGTAGATCGGCACTCTTGGTCTGCTCTCGACGATCAGGTGCTCGATCTCATTCTGTTTCTGTGCAGTGGATACGAGGATGAGACCATCGCACCGTTTTTCGATGGAAGGCTTCGCATGGATCATCGGCGCACGAGCGTTTTGCGAGTCGAAGTGCCGACTCGATATCAACCGAGCAAAGCTTCCAGTGCGGAAGACGCCGCGAGAAGTCTATCGTCGTTGTGCTTCGGCGCGGAGACGAGAAATCCAACGGGCATGCCGTCGGTGCCCGTGCCGCACGGCAGCGAGACGCAGCACCAGTTGAGGAAATTGCCGATCAGCGTGTTGCGCAGGGTTTGGCCGTTCATCTGGAAGAACAGATCTTCATTTTCGAGGAGCGGCTGGAGACGCGGCGCCACATGCGGCAGCGTCGGGCACAGCACGAGTTCCCCCGGCCCCAGTGTCGCTTCGAAAGCCGCAGTCAACCACTCGCGGGCAGCAAGAGTCTCGACATAGTCGGCCAGTGAGATATTTTCGCCGAGGAGCGTGCGCTTGACGACCCGTGGATCCATGTTGGCGGCTTGCGGACCCGTGATCCGAACAATCAGCAACTCCTAAGGCAACCGCCGGCAAAACTCTCCATGAAGCCAGCAGATACCGTCGATTTACAGAACCGGAAACGGCATGTCCCCGCGATCGACGAGTTGCTGCACCTCGATATGGGCGCGAGCCTCGAGCTGAAGGTTGCGTTTCTCCGGTTCGCCAGAAAAATCACCCAACATGGCACGGTCGATATCGATCGGCAGGGTATTGTGCCCCTCAATGAGATTTGAGTAGTAGCAGTTCATCGAGCGCACCAGATCGCCGACAGATGCCCGCATAAGCGGGTGTAGGCGCGCGGCGAAACGGCTGGCCGCCGAGGTCAATTCGATCGTCAGATCTTCCAAGTCCCGATTGCTTTCGGGGAGGAGTGGTTCAATGCTCGCGAGCGTAACCATTTTTGCCGATTTCTATGCCACTAGATTTATCTTTATGAACATAGTGATAGGCACCATCTCATGCAAGCACTTTGCCGGTCCCAGTGCCGATCTTGTTTTAGAGCTGCTTTAAGAAGCGTGAGCTTCTTGCCGATCTGTCGCTCAAGAGTACGTCGGCCTATCTTCGACAAACCGTGGCCAACGCGCTTTCTGAGAACAATCGACCGCAACAAGTCAGCGGACCATTCGAAAACATCAACTGCTGCCGCCCACAAGTTATGATTGAGACGACAAAAGGATCACCTATACTTCTATACGTGTAATTATACGTGTAATTTCTTGATTCGGCCCTCCGCGTATTCGCACAGGAGAAACGATTGGCATCACGCAAGGCAATCGAGGAGCAAGCGAGCAAGTTGCTAGCGTAGACCCGGTGCGGATCTAGGCGCCCCTGTGGATCCAGTTGCGGTTGCGAACGAATTGGGTCTCAAGGTTTATAACGCAACATTCGCAGACAAAGGTATTCACGGGCTAATCGCCAAGCGACCTTCCAACACCAGCATCTACGTCAACGTTAATGACCGGCCCGTAAGAAAGCGATTTACCGTCGCCCATGAGGAGATTGGCATTGCGCACGCTGGCGATCGTGTCGCGGCTCACTCGTTGCCGAAGATTTTCGACAGGTGTGCACAGTATTTTCAGACTCGCTCGTCAACCAGAAGGTTGAAAGACTGTGCCCTTCAGGCAATGCCGAACATACGTACTGCGAGGCATCCCCTTCACTCGTGTTCGGTCAGGCATGCGCCGCAGATCCGACATGCTTTACTCCCCCATGTCGACGCTAAGATCGAAAGATGGCCACATCCCCGCTGATATCACTATTAAAAAGTGCAGGGTTCGGCCGGCCACCCTCTCCGAACTGGACGGCCCCATACTATAGACCGCAGGATAGACTCGGACCGGCCTAGTCAGCCATGACGTCACGGTCAGATGGACACGCCAGCCGCGGTACTCGGGGACAATTATCAATGCCGAGCGCATGATCACCGATAGGAGGCAGTGCGGCTCAGTAGGATCAACCCTTAACCTGCAAGGGCGCCATCGGCGCATGCCGCCCATTCCTTTGGTGCCAATCGTTGGGCCGGCCGCGTTTATGCAGGACATGATCACGGTAAGGGTCCACGCTGCCGGCGGACGGAAAGATACCGGATCCGTGGTTAGCGTGGCTGCGGGATGAGGTCTTCCAGCTTGTCCAGATAGGCATCGGCGAGCACTGCCGCACCCATGCTATTTGGATGAATGGCACCATAGATTTTGAGGTACTGCGAGAGCACCGGATCAAACAGCTTTGCCAGCAGGGATGTGCTTTTCTCACTTTCCACTTGCATTTGGTTCTGGATCATGAAGCTATCATTGATCGTTCGGAACCAGCGGGTGGTCGGCGCATAGGCGTCGAAACCGTCCATGTACTTTCGGGTCGAAAGAGTGTCTTCCTTCGAGAGCGTTCCCTCCGCGCAGATGCCGTGACCCTTGATGCGCTCGAGGTGTCCTTCAGCAACGGTCCATCGCCGACCATGGCGATTGGGAGCCTTTCGGACTGCAGTGTTCAAAGGATCCACGACATATTCCACGATGCTCCTGCTCTCCAGATCGGACACATTCGCCGTGCCGCGGCTCGGGAATGCCTCTAGACCACGGGTCAGCCCCCCTTTGTTTGAACCACAAACTTTCCCGTTCTGGTCAGTTGTCGGGTTTGGATAGGCTGCGATAATGACCCTGCGTGAATCCGTTATCAGCAGGTTGTTCTCCAGGATCTTGTCGAGTTCGGCGTACTTTCCTGGAAGCTCACGGGCAATGTATTGGCCTGCTTCCGCGGGCGGTCTCGACTGATCGGCCCATCTGAACGCCACGGTCTGCAAACCCGGTGACGCGAGGACGCTGGCTATGATTTTCGAAAAGCCGATGTCGTTGCCGCCTATCGACAGCAACACGGCATCTATTGGCCTTTTGAAGCCGGCCGGACAACGCAGAACAAGCTGATCGAGCGTCTTGGACTTGAACTGATCGTTCAGATGCCGCGTATAATTTCCATTCCGCCAGTCACGGCGATCATACGCATTTTTAAGGCCGCGCGTCATGCTCGCCTCCTCGCGGCACAAGGCTCTGATCGCTTGATTTATTTGAGATTCGTCCCATATCCAACGCTGACCATTCAAACGCCCTGCCCGCGAGAACTGAGAGGTATCACCCGTACCCGCATAGGGGCCGATCAACCCTTCGAGAATCTCCGCTCCCGAGCAGGCAAAGCCCAGAAAAATGGTTTCCTCTCGAGGACGGCGTGCCGAAAAGTGAATCGCAGCCCTCTGCTGCGCACCGAGCAGGGAACGGTGGCAGTCACGGTCGAGCCATTGGGCGGCAACACGGCCGACCGTGCCGTCTCCCCGTCGCGGCATCGGAAACGCCTTGTTGGTATCCATTTTCTTGGACAATTTTACAGGGATATCCGGATTTCCTTCGCCTGACGCGAAGGAATCGCCAAGGCCGACGATCAATCGTTCACGGATCAGGGTATCGCTACCAGTAAGTTGAAAGGTTGCGCCGGTTTCGAGGACTGTCACCGCCAAAACACTGGACTTAGTGCCGCGACGGATATTGATGTTCTTTAGCCACTCTCCACAACGTACTTTCCATTCGGGGATCGTTGCCCCGTCCGCCGACCATTGGCAGGTTAAAGCGGCTACACTTGGCCCACTCAGCCGCACCTTGATGCCGGCACGTTCCGTGCTGTCAAGCAAGCTTTTGTCGTAGGTCCGTGTTTTATTGCTCCATGCGATCGCGGTTGCCAACCATGCATCGCGCAGATGCGAATTATCCTCGCCGTCCCCACCTGCTGCAAGGTCGTCGCGCATCGTTCGCAACCGCTCCTCGCCAAGGGCCATTTCGGAGCAGCTCACCAACTTTGGCTTTTCGTTACAGGTCAGATCTACGAATAAGTCACGGCGATAGTCCCACAGCCGCCTATCGACGCTCTTCTGGAAATATCGGTCCTTCTCACCGAAATCCCCGAAAAGCTTGAAAGGATGACGCAATTCCCACTCAATCTTCGGCGAGTCTTGCGCCGCCAAAACGACACTGTTGCCTACGGTCAAAGCCAACGCGGCATAGAAAATCCTTCGCACCGTGTCCCCCTACGTCGTTCAAGCGCGCGGACCCCCCCCGAGGCGTCGCAATCACACGCTGAAAACAATCCCCATCCATATTCGTGCATAGATTACTTTTGGATGCAACCTGCCTACAGCCCTTCACCTAGGCGCGCAAAAGCCGCGGCCCATTCCGCCGAGTGGGTACCACTCGATGAGAATGACCTAGTCGCGGGGTGGGTTCAAGTATGAAGTGCGACTTACGAATGATGCCAATGGGTTATCAGTCGCAAGGACGCTGTCATGAAACGCACCTACTCCCATCTTGATCTGAACGAACGCCGCAGGATCGCCCGCTGGCGCCACGCCGGCCTGAGTATCGATATCATCGCGGAGAAACTTGGACGTCATCGCTCGACGATCTTCCGCGAGGTTCGGCGCAACGTCTATATCGACAAGGAATGGCCCGATCTCAGCGGCTATCATTGCACGACGGCGCATGACATGGCGTGTGAGCGTCGT
>NZ_JBLZPH010000021.1:33814-34056 GCF_049199205.1 Shinella sp. M31
CCGTCAGCCACGAGACGATCTACAAGTTCGCCTATTCGCCGGATGGTCACGCGATCAAGCTCTGGAAACATCTGCCGGAACATCGGGCTCGATGCCGGGCGCGGCATGCGAGGCGCCGGCATGGCCAGCGTTTCAGCCCGGACCTCAACATCCTGCGCCGTCCGGATGTGGTTGCCGATCGCAGGCAGTTCGGACATTGGGAATGCGACCTGATCCAGTTCCGCCAGAAGTTCGGCAAGGCG
>NZ_JBLZPH010000210.1:0-216 GCF_049199205.1 Shinella sp. M31
GTATTGTCGAGTGTGATGAGGTTGGTCGTATCTGTAATGCCAGCGGTCGGCGTCAGGGTCGCGGTCCAGGTGATGCCGCCATCGGACGAACTGACGGAGCTCAGCATGCCGTTGGCGATCGTCAGATCGGCATTGGTGAAACCGTTGACGGCCTCGCTGAAGGTGAAGGTCACCAGCGAGGTCTCGCCTGCCGCCAAGGCATTGTCAGCCACGATG
>NZ_JBLZPH010000211.1:0-1252 GCF_049199205.1 Shinella sp. M31
GGACTAAAGTGCGTCCTGGCTGGGATTTACGGAGAGTTTCAATCGCCGCAATCAGAGATCCTGACTGTGCCACCGCCTGCTCCACTGTGCCAGCAGATACTCCGAGATGTTCGGCCAGCAAGTCAGTTCTAAATTCTGAAATGCGTCGGCGCAATTCTTCAGAATCTCCCGCTTCGAACGCGACATCACATTCCCGATCGAAGCGCATGGACCGATTGTTCATATTCGATGAGCCTACGCGGATAATCTCGTTGTCCACGATCATCAGCTTTGAATGAACGTAAATAGGCTGCTCGTGGGCAGTTGCCGGGTGATACATTCGGAAACGGCCATTGAGGTCATGCCGTCTCAGCGACTCACGCAATCGCGCTCGGGCGGTATCCATCGCCAGCGCACCCAGCCAGTTGTCCGAAGTGACAGGGTTGATCAGCACGATCTCCGGACCTTCAGGCTCTGCCAGCCGGCGCGCGACCGCCTGGGCTACCTTCCTTGACGCGAAATACTGGCTTTCCGCGTAGATCAGTGTGCGCGCGGCGGCGATCATGTCGACATAAAGCTTCTCGATTTCGATCACGCGGCTCTCGTCGATATGTGCCGGTTCCGTGCGGGCAATGGCCAGGTTGACCGAACCGAAGGAAAAACCGGAGCTTGGTCTGGTTTTCACTGACTCCTTTGCAGGAGTTCGAAATGCCTCTTTACCGCCCGCCCGCCGCCACCGCATGTGACAAAGTTCTCCCAAGGCACGCGCAGCCTCGCCTGTGAACATGCTGGAGGCATCGTGCCAGGGGCCGTAAAGCGAGCCGTTCGGCCGACGTCGCAGCGGATTTTCATCGAGATGGTCCCGCGTATCCCAGCGATCCAGGGTCACGTCGATACCGCCACAAAATGCTAGCTCGTCATCAACCACCAGCATCTTCTGGTGATGCGAACTTCCGATGGGATGTTTTCCGTCCAATTTGACGGAGATCCGCGGATGCCATTTCCATCTCAGGAGATAGGGGAGATTGGATGGCCGCATCCAACTTGCCAGGAGTGCAGGGCTCCAAAGCAAAATTCTGATCTGCAAATCAGGGTTATGTCGCGCCAACCAAATAATGAACTTGCCCACCTCGCGGGGGGCGCCGTCATCGACATCGGGCCTGCCGAGCGCTATGCCTGCGTCGAAATCCCAACCTACAAGGAATATGGAATGCCGCGCGGATCGCATCGCGTTGCGGATCGCGTTAAAATAATCGTCGGCGTCCACGATGAT
>NZ_JBLZPH010000212.1:0-204 GCF_049199205.1 Shinella sp. M31
CCCGAACGCGCCGCAGCGCGTGGAGCTGGCGCGGCTGCATGCCCGCGCCTTCGGGGCGGAAGGCACGATCGGCGACCGCGGCCGCGGCTATTATCTCGCCGGCATCGACGGCTTGCTCTACGGCGACGCCCCGGAAGAAGGTTACGTACGCGGTCAGACCTTCATGCACGGCAAGCTCGGCATCCGCTTCGACGTGCCCAACGG
>NZ_JBLZPH010000213.1:0-275 GCF_049199205.1 Shinella sp. M31
GCGGTAAAGCTTGTCGCGGCCTTGCCGGCGACCAGCAGCGTACCGTTGACGACGCTTGAGGCCGTGAACCTGACCCCGGTGGCGCCGTCGTCGGCATCGCTAAAGCCCAGATCGGCAGCGGTCAGCGTTTAAATGCCTCCTTCAGAAACGGTGGCTTTGAGATCACCCGTCAGCTTTGGCGCATCGTTGACGGGCGTGACGGTCAGAATGAATGGCGACGTGGTTGGTACGGAGCCGTCCTCGTTACCGTCTTCGACAAGCACCTTGAACGAGGC
>NZ_JBLZPH010000214.1:0-2495 GCF_049199205.1 Shinella sp. M31
TGTTGATTGCCACTGAGAACTGACCCGGCGTTTCCACCGAGAATTGACCCGCCTATTAGGTATGTTTCGGGTCTGCGGTCGTGGTCAAGTTTCTCGTTTTCTCCTTTGTCGTTTTGGGCTCGTGCGCTGAGCTGTTCTTGAAGCGGAAGCTGTCGTTTCCGGTTTCCAGGATGTGGCAATGATGCGTGAGCCGGTCGAGCAGCGCGGTGGTCATTTTGGCATCGCCAAAGACGCTGGCCCATTCACTGAAGCTCAGGTTGGTGGTGATGATGACGCTGGTGTGCTCGTAGAGCTTGCTCAGCAGATGGAACAGCAGCGCACCGCCTGAAGCACTGAACGGCAGGTAACCGAGCTCGTCGAGGATGACGAGATCGGAGTGTGCCAGGCGGTTGGCGATCTGGCCTGGGCGACCCTGGGACTTCTCTTGCTCCAGCGCATTGACCAGCTCCACGGTCGAGAAGAACCGAACCCGCTTGTGATGATGTTCGATGGCCTGAACACCGATCGCTGTGGCGATATGCGTCTTGCCCGTGCCGGGACCGCCGACCAGGACGATGTTGTTGGCCTCGTTGAGGAAGTCGCAACGATGAAGCTGACGGACCAGCGCCTCGTTGACCTCACTGCTGGTGAAGTCGAAGCCGTTCAGATCACGATAGGCTGGAAAGCGTGCCGTCTTGAGCTGGTAGGCCGTCGATCGCACTTCCCGTTCCGCGGTCTCTGCCTTGAGGAGCTGCGACAGGATCGGGATGGCGGCCTCAAACGCTGGCGATCCCTGCTCGGTGAGTTCGCCAACGGCCTGGGCCATGCCGTGCATCTTCAGTTGCCGCAACATGATGACGACAGCGCCACTTGCTGGATTATGACGCATGACGGGCCTCCGTCTTTCTCAGCGCATCGTAACGTTCGACATTCGCCTTGGGCTCATTGGTGAGCGTCAAGGCCTGAGGCGCGTCGATGGTCGGTGGTGTGAAGGATTTGCCGTCGACAAGGCGATGCAGCAGGTTCAGCACGTGGGTCTTGGTCGGAACGCCGGATTTCAGTGCCATATCGACCGCCGACAGGACGGCCTGTTCATCGTGTTGAAGGACGAGCGCCAGGATATCGACCATCTCCCGGTCGCCACCCGGCTTCTTGAGCAGGTATTGCTGCAAGGCCCGGAATGCGTCCGGTAGCTCGACGAACGGTGCACCATTGCGCAGAGCACCTGGCTTGCGTTGCACCACCGCCAGATAGTGCCGCCAGTCGTAGATCGTCTGTCCCGGTCGATCATGGGAGCGATCAATGACGCGACGATGTTCGCAGATGATCTGACCTTCTGCGGCGATCACGACCCGCTCCGGATAAACGCGAAGGCTCACCGGCCGATTGGCGAAGGATGCCGGGACGCTGTAGCGATTGCGTTCCAGATGGACGAGGCAGGTCGGCGTGACCCGCTTGGTGTATTCGACAAACCCGTCGAACGGCCTGGAAACGGGCATGAGGGCTGGAGCCTCCTCAGCCCAGATATCAGCGATGGAGCCACGCATTTGACCGTGCGGGGTCTGTGCCCAGAACTCCTTGCAGCGCTGCTCGAGCCAGTCGTTCAGAGCATCCAGCGATGGAAAGCGCGGCGTTGGCTGCCACAAACGATGACGCGCGTCCTGAACGTTCTTCTCGACCTGTCCCTTCTCCCAGCCAGAAGCCGGATTGCAGAACTCGGGTTCGAACAGGTAGTGGCTGGCCATCGCCTGGAAACGGACGTTGACGTCACGCTCTTTGCCACGGCCGACCCTGTCGATTGCGGTGCGCATGTTGTCGTAGATGCCACGGCCGGGGATGCCTCCGAACACGCGGAATGCATGGTTATGGGCATCGAACAGCATCTCGTGTGTCTGCAGCAGATAGGCCCGCACGATGAAGGCGCGGCTGTAACTCAGCTTCGTGTGCGCCACCTGCAGTTTGGTGCGCTCATTGCCGATAATGGCCCAGTCTTCCGACCAGTCGAACTGGAAGGCTTCGCCGGGATCGAACGCCAGGGGCACATATGTCCCGCGACCCGTCGTCTGCAATTCCCTCTGACGATCATCACGCCACTCCCGGGCAAATGCCGCCACCCGATTATAGGAACCCTCATAGCCGAGGCTCATCAGATCGGCATGCAACTGCTTCATCGTCCGCTTCTGTTTGCGGTTCTTCTTGGCTTCTGTCTTCAGCCAGGCCGACAACCGATCGGCAAAAGGATCGAGCTTGCTCGGCCGCTCCGGGACCTTAAACTTCGGTTCCACACCGTCAAGGCGCAGGTATTTGCGGATGGTATTCCGGGACAGGCCGGTCCTGCGGCAAATCTCCCGGATCGATAAATGCTCTCGAAAATGCCAGCGCCGGATAACGCTCAATAACGCCATGTCGATCACTCCATAGCCCCCGCTGAAAACATGCGAGGGAAGGTTGGAACATGGGTCAATTCTCAATGGAAATATCAGGCCACGCCGGGTCAGTTCTCAGTGGCAATCAAC
>NZ_JBLZPH010000215.1:0-1683 GCF_049199205.1 Shinella sp. M31
CCTCAATATATGGTGAGTGCGGGGATGTATGACATCAGTATCAGCACGCTGAAGGCGACCAGGTAGAACGGCCAAAGCTCCTTGACGACGGCGCCGATGGGCACGCGCGCGATGGCCGCGCCGATGAACAGCGTGGTGCCGATGGGCGGGGTGAAGAGGCCGATCGACAGGTTGATGCACACCATCACGCCGAGCTGGATCGGGTCCATGCCGATCGCTTGGCCGATCGCAACGAAGGTCGGTCCGAGCAGCAGAATGGCGGCGGGAAGGTCTAGGAACATGCCGACCACCAGCATGATGATGTTCATCATGAGGATGATCAGAATGGCATTGACCAGCGTGTCCTGCGCCCACTGCGCGACGATGGCGGGAACCCGCTCGGAGATCAGCACATGGCCGACGAGGCTGGAGGCGGCGATCACCAGCATGACGATGCCTGTCGTGACGACCGTGCCGACGAGGGCTTCCCGAATGCGCGCCCATGTCAGGTCGCGGTAGACGACAAGGCTGACGACGAGCGCATAGAAGACGGCGATGACGCTGACCTCGGTGGGTGTGGCGATGCCGGCGCGCAGCAGCACGACGATGAAGAACGGCATCAGCAGCGCTGGCAGGGCCGAGAACAGCGACTTGCCCATCGAGCGGAACTGGGCGCTGTCGGTGAGCCGCGGGAAGTTGCGGATGCGGCCGGACAGGTAGCAGACCACCATCATGCCGGCGGCGAGCATCAGGCCCGGCAGCACGGCAGCCGAGAACAGTGCTGCGATCGAGGCATTGGAGACGGTCGAATAGAGGATGAGCGGGATGGAGGGCGGAATGAGGCCGGCGATCGTCGAGGACGATGCGGTGACGGCGGCGGCGAAGCCTGCCGGATAGCCCTCACGCTTCTGCCAGGGGATCAGCATCGAGCCGAGCGCGGAGGCCTCGGCGACAGCCGAGCCGGAGACGCCGCCGAAGATCGTCGAGCCGACCACCGTCACCTGGCCCATGCCGCCGTGAAAGCGGCCGACGAGGGCTGCGGCGAACTGGACGAGCTTCTGGCCGAGCGTGCCGGACATCATCAGCGAGCCCGACAGGATGAAGAAGGGAATAGCCAGCAGCGGGAAGCTCTGGGTCGGCTGGAACAGCTTGACGACGGCGAGCACCGTCGGCGTTCCGCCGTTGAACAGGATGGCCGCGCCGGCGGCGATGATCAGGGCGTAGCCGACCGGGACGGAAAGGGCGAGCAGGACGGCGAAGAGGCCGGTCATTACGGCTGTCATGTCATGTGCTCCGTTTCCGTGTGGTGGACGAGGCGCGGATCGGCCGCATAGGCCACCCGGACGAGGTTGACGAGGGCGGCGAGCGCGATGCCGCCGAAGCCGAAGAGGAGGGAACTGTACGCCCAGGCCTGGCCGAGGCCGGTCATGGGGAAGACCTGCGCCTTGGTGATGGCAATGACCTGCAGGGACAGCCATGCGAGCACGGTGAAGGAGATGGAGACGAGCAGATTGATGCCTATCAGCAGAAGGCGCAGCTTGCTCGTGTCCAGCATGGAGCGCAGGGCTTCGGCCGCGATATGGGCGCCGCGCTGGGCGCCGGCGACGATGCCGCCCATGATCAGCCAGGGGAAGAGCAGGTTGGGTACTTCGTTCGGCCAGCCCAGGCCTGCACTGGTCATATAGCGCACGACCACCTCGGCCA
>NZ_JBLZPH010000216.1:0-425 GCF_049199205.1 Shinella sp. M31
CCGGATGTGGTTGCCGATCGCAGGCAGTTCGGACATTGGGAATGCGACCTGATCCAGTTCCGCCAGAAGTTCGGCAAGGCGAACGTGACGTCGTTGGTCGAGCGGGTCAGCCGTTTCGCCGTTCTCTTTCGCAACAACGACCGGCAATCCCGCCCTATCATCGAGCGTCTCATCAGCGTGCTGCGGGCCCTGCCCCATCGCGCGCGCCGGTCGATCACCTTCAATAGTGGCAGAGAGTTCACTGATTGGCCCTACCTCCAGGCCGGCATCGGCTCCGCGACGTGGTTCTGCGACCCGCAATCACCCTGGCAGAAGGGCACCGTCGAGAACACGAACGGACGGGCCAGGAAATGGCTTTCGAGGGATATCGATCCGCTCTCGATCAGCGAACAGGACCTGAAGGAAATCTGCGACCGGCTGAACAC
>NZ_JBLZPH010000217.1:0-256 GCF_049199205.1 Shinella sp. M31
CCTCGCAGCCGCCGCCCAGTGCAAAGCCGCTGACGGCGGCGATCATCGGCTTGCGGCAGGCCGCAACCTCGTCCCAGCCGGCCGCGAGGTCCTCGACGACGGCCTCGGCAAAACCGTAGGGCTGCATTTCCTTGATATAGGCGCCGGCGGCAAAGGCCTTTTCCGAGCCGGTGAGGACGATCGCGCCGATGCCGGCATCCGCTTCGAAGCCGGCGAGAACGCTCTTCAGCTCTTCCAGCAGCTTGCGGTTCAGCGC
>NZ_JBLZPH010000218.1:0-289 GCF_049199205.1 Shinella sp. M31
GAACTGGGGGAGGGGCTTGGCGAATTCGTCTTCCGCGTCGCCGTGCCGCTCCTGCTCTTCCGCACCATAGCGGAAGCCGAATTTGCCGGCGATGCGCCCTGGCGCATCTGGGTCGCCTATTTCGGCGGCGTCGCCGTCACCTGGACGGGGGCACATCTGATCGCGACGATCGGCTTCAAACGCGACCGGCGCATCGGCGTACTGGCCGGCGTCTCCGCCGGCTTCGCCAACACGGTCTTCATCGGCCTGCCGCTCGTGGCGCGCGTCGTCGGACAGGATGGTCTTGTCG
>NZ_JBLZPH010000219.1:0-245 GCF_049199205.1 Shinella sp. M31
CTGCTTGGCCTGTCGGTCTTTTCGACAGCGCTCGCCTTCGTCATCTATTTCCGCCTCCTCCAGACGCTCGGCTCGGTCGGTACGACGGCGCAGGCCTATATGCGCGTGCCGATCGGAGTCGCCATCGGCGTGGTGTTTCTGGGAGAGAGACTGATGCCTATGGCCTGGCTTGGCCTGGTCTGTGTTCTCGCAGGCGTCATTGCCATGACATGGCCAGATCGCACGAGGATTGTCGCTGCAGGTCG